>DASYPF010000253.1:0-7545 GCA_036006905.1 Acidobacteriota bacterium | reverse complement strand
ACAGAGAACACAAAGGTGGCACAGAGCACAGGGCTGAAGCTTGAAGTATGAAGACTGAAACATGTAAGAACACTCTGCGTTTTGACGAGTCTTCATACTTCAAGATTCAGCCCCGCTCTCTGTGCTAACTTTGTGCTCTTTGTGCCTTTGTGGTGAACGTTTGTGAATAATCCGGATTAGCTGACTGCCGATTTCCCAAGTGACACATTTTCATCCAGTGTAATTAAATGTCCCGGTTATGGCTTCATTCCTTAAACAGAGAAGTCTGGCCCTTCTTGACCGCTCCCGCAGATTTGGATGGGTCGATTTGTTGGTTGTCGTCGGATTGGCTGGCCTCCTTTTTGGGCTAATTGACGTTGCCCATGAATGGAGGGGCACGATTCGGCCCGCGGTAGAAATCGACCTGTCCCCCCGCGCCCTCCCGCAATACACCTTTTTTTCGTTGTCGCGGGGCCTTCTCGCTTACGTTCTCTCGTTTGGCTTCACCTTGGTTTATGGATATTGGGCTGCTAAAGATCAGATTGCAGAACGGGTCTTAATCCCGCTTTTGGACATTCTCCAGAGTATTCCGGTACTCGGTTTCATGCCGGGCCTGGTCTTGGCATTAGTGGCGTTGTTTCCGTCCAGCAACGTTGGATTGGAGCTGGCCGCCATCCTTATGATCTTTACCGGCCAAGCCTGGAACATGACTTTTAGTTTTTATCATTCGCTTCGTTCCGTTCCGCAAGATCAGCGCGAGGTGTGCACTCTTTATCGCTTTGGCTGGTGGCAGCGCCTTAAATGGGTGGAACTCCCGTTTTCTGTTATCGGTCTGGTGTGGAACAGCATGATGAGTATGGCTGGCGGTTGGTTCTTCCTGATGATCAACGAGGCCTTCGTCCTTGGAAATAAGGATTTTCGAATACCCGGAGTGGGGTCTTACATGAGCGTTGCGGTTGCTCGTGGAAATGTAACAGCAATGATTTGGGCCATTGTCGCGATGACTCTGATGATCGTGCTGCTGGACCAATTACTCTGGAGACCTGTAGTGGTCTGGGCGCAGAAGTTTCGGGTAGAGGAGGGCGGGCAGCAAGAACGGATGACGTCGTTCTTCCTCGACTGGTTGCGTCGCTCGCACCTCCTTGCCTGGTTGAGCGAGTTGATCCAGGAGATGAAGATCGAACGAAAGTCTGATCCTGTGGAGCCCGCTGATCAGGAACTGAGCCCGGAGTCATCGGTCGACTGGGCAAGCTTCGTTTCGTTGATCTTTTTTCTCGCACTGCTTTCCGGCTTGGGTTATGGAGCTTACAAGCTAGTTCGATTACTTGAAGGCGTTTCCCTGGCCGAGTGGAGAATAATTGTCGCGGCGGCCTTCTGGACGCTGGGTCGGGTGCTGTTGGCTACAGCGCTGGGCACAGTCTGGGCTCTTCCCGCGGGAATCGCTATAGGGCTTTCCCCAAAGTTGTCCAGAGTGCTTCAACCTGCGGTCCAAGTCGTCGCTTCGTTTCCTGCGCCTATGCTGTTTCCCCTGGTAATCGCAGGATTAAAGATTGCGGGGGTTTCGCTGGGATGGGGGAGCATTCTACTGATGCTGCTCGGGACGCAGTGGTATATCCTTTTTAATGTCGTGGCCGGCGCCATGGCCATCCCTTCTGATCTGAGAGAAGCAGCGCGCAGCTACCGCATGGATACTTCTCAAAAATTCTGGAACGTTTATTTGCCTGCCGTTTTCCCGTATCTGGTGACCGGGTGGGTGACCGCAGCCGGGGGTGCATGGAACGCGAGCATTGTGGCTGAATTTGTGACTTTCAGGGGAGAGATCCTGACAGCTTGGGGACTGGGCGCGCAGATCAGCCGAGCAGCGGACACGGCTGACTTTCCTATGCTGGCGGCAAGCGTTTTGGTAATGTCGGCGATGGTCGTGATCTTCAACCGCACAGTGTGGCGTCGTTGTTACCGGTTGGCTGAAGAAAGGTTTTCTCTGAGCAGGTGAGGTCGTGAGAAAAAATCAAGCTGATCGTACATGTGAAATCAATTCTTTCTCACGTTCTGAGGTCGTCGATGTCTAGGCTGATGGATGAAGCGGTTGCCCCCGCACGCGTCAAGACTTTGTGTGAAGCGCGTGCTGTCTGGCATGACTTCATGCTGCCTAATGGTATGCCGATTCGCGTGCTTGAAGACGTCAACCTCGCCGTTAAGGCCGATGAGGTGGTGGCGCTTCTGGGTCCCTCTGGATGCGGTAAGTCGACCGTCCTGCGAATACTGGCCGGTTTGATTTGTCCTACTCGAGGTGAGGTGCTCTATCGCGGGATGCCGCTGAAAGGATTAAATCCCGGAGTGGCTATGGTCTTTCAGAGTTTTGCGCTTCTTCCCTGGATGACCGTTTCGCAGAATGTTCAGGTTGTTTTGAGAGCGGCCCGCTTATCGCCCGCGGAAATCAGAGCGCGCGCGGAGAACGCCATTCGCCTGGTAGGCCTTGCTGGATCCGAAGAGGCGTACCCCCGCGAGCTGTCCGGCGGCATGAAACAAAGAGTAGGAATGGCGCGGGCTCTTGCCGTCAATCCGGAAATACTCTTCATGGACGAACCTTTCAGTCAGGTCGATGCCCTCACTGCCGAAAGCCTTCGGGCCGAAGTTTTGGACATCTGGTCCGCGAAAGACCATAACCTTTCTTCCATTCTGATGGTGACTCACGACATCAAGGAAGCGGCGTACATGGCGGATCGAATTGTGGTTCTCAGCGCCACTCCAGGGCGTATTCGCACCATTGTAGAAAATCGATTGCCGCGTCCGCGGGATTACCGTTCGCCCGAAGCACTGCAGCTAGTTGACCATTTGCACGACATCATCACGGGCTCTGAGTTGCCCGACATCCCCGAAGCAGTTCCAGGTCCACAGGAACCGCAGTCCTTCGAGCCGCTTCCGCGAGCCTCTTCGAACGAAGTTGTCGGCCTGCTGGAATACTTGGATGCTCGCGGGGGCAGGGAAGACGTGTTTCGTATCGCTAGCGACACCAACCGTGAGTTTGGCCGCGTAATTACCGTGGTTAAGGCCGCCGAGATACTCGATTTTGTCGATACGCCAAAACGCATGGCGGTGCTAACTCCACCAGGCCAACGTTTCGTTAGAGCGTCACCACAGGATCGCAAGGCAGTTTGGCGGGAACAGCTGCTGACTCTTCGACTCTTCCGAGAAGTGCGAGATATTCTAACTGGAGAGCGCCGAAATTCGATCCATCGCGACGAACTTATAAAGCTGATCCAGGCGAACCTACCGCAGGAAAACTACGAAAGGCTTTTTGACACCTTCATTCGTTGGGCGCGCTTCGGTGATCTCTTCGCCTACGATAAAGATGATCAGACAGTCTCGCTCCAGTAATGCAGGCCCGCCCCCTTCACATGTTTACATGCAGGCGCAAGCCGGGGATGACGACGGGTCCACGAGCGCGGTTATAGCCGGGATGCGCTACGATCTGAATGTTAAGGGCCAAAAACAAACCCCGCCATACGTGAGCGTTGTAATAAGTCTCGATGATGTTTTCTGTGCCGTAGGAAAGCGCTCCGTCGCCCAGCAGGAATCCATTTCCACCCTTTGCCAGATACTCTCGGTGCGATCGGGAAATGGCGTTCAGTGAATACGCCAAGCCCATCTTGTCCTGCGGCCGGCCTGCAGAGGTAAACCTCCAGTCTGCTCCCACCTCCATAGCGCGATCTACTTCGGTATAAGCAAAAGACTCATTGCGGCCATCGTTCCACCCGGCGCGCCCGAAAATGCGCAAGTTCTCTCCCACCTGCTGTTCGCCGTTCCATCCAAACCCATACTTCTTGCGGCCTCGTTTTCTGCTGTTCTCGATGATAGGCGCCGGGTCGCGTCCTGCGAGAAATGCCGCAATCGATGCTTCATAGTTTCCCATTCGAGCGTGATTCAAGTAAGAAAGAAACCGCACCACTCCCGGCTTCCCCAATGCGTCGCCATGCAGTTCGACTTCCGCGTCTTCAGAACGGGCGTAGCGGAACTGAAAGTCGTAATCGATGCCATTGGCAACCGCAGGCATAAGAAATTCGCCAAAGCGCCAGCCCCAAGATTTGTCCTGATACTCGACCATGGCGCCGAGCGTATAGCCCCGCGTGTCGGCCGGATAGTCATAAGCGCCGTTGTTATCCACCGTCCAGTTCATGAACTGCAAGTGGCTGTCGCTCCCGACGCTGTTGTTGTCAAAATGGTCAGCAACGCCGATCTTTCCGGCACGAAATTCCAGTCTGCGAACCGGTAAAGTGGGGAATATTGAAAGCGGTCCCCGCGCCGGGTTCTCTTTTGTCGTGCCGCTCAGAGGAATCATCTGGTGAATCATAGCGCGAGCCACATAAGGCTTCGGTCCCAGGCTTGGATTCCGAACCACATCCAAATTCGAAAACCCCGCCAGCCCGAACGCGTTGCTGATCCCCGCGCCACCGGCGCTTTCCAAATCAAAGAGAAGCGCCGTGTTATTGCTGACGAGCAAGCCCGTATACAACGTCGCTACCGACGACGTCGCCTTCTCATAGCCGGGCTTCAGGCTGTGCGTTCCCGAATAGCGCGCGTGGAATCCTGAATGCGACTGGAAAATGACGTTCCACTGTCCTGAAATCCAGAATCGATCTCCGTAGAAATGTGAAAAAAAATCGAGCGGATCTGGCGGGCCTTCCTGTCTCTTTTTCTGATTCTGATTTGCAGGCAGCTCTAAAGTCACCTGCGCCAGAGCCGGGGTTGCGAGCAGAAATACTATCGCTGCGCAGAGGTTGGTTCTGCAAAATTTTGAGATCTGCGGTTGGAGTTCTGGTAGCATAACGAACAATTCGTTTGGTGCTTTTTAAATGTTTTTTAAGGATATAGAAATTTCATGATCAAGCGCTGGTTATCCTACCGCTGCTTCTTGCTTGCGCTGTTGTTATTTTGTTGTCCTGCGCTGTGGGCTGCCAGCTCGCGGACCGATCCTCATCACCGCAATGTGGATCAGTCGCTCGCGCAAGGCGTCGACTTGGATGTCGATGGAGACGGGGATCTCGATTATGTATTGCAGGAGAACGGTCAACTGGAGCTGTGGATCAACCTGGGAGCTGACCAGTGGAACAAGCAAGGATTAATACCTACTTCTACCCTCGATCCGGAACTGCTGGTGGCCGATGTCAATCACGACGGATACGCCGATCTGATTATCTGTGACCGCAATTCCAGATTTGCGCCTGAAATCTGGAGCGGCCGGCGCAATGGGTCGCTTGAGAAGAGCGGAACCAGTTTTCCGCTTTCCATCTCTACTCCCGAGCAGAACCAAGCCAGGAACTCACCTTTGCGAAGCCCGCAGGTATTGGCTCAGGAAGGCTCGCAGCGCGAATGCAAGAGCGTTGTTCGAGAGTTCAGGACAACCACTTGCCCGATCTTACCACCTGGCTTCGTCCCCCCATCGAAGGCTGTTTACTCTCACGATTTTGCCACGCTGCTGACTGCACCGCGCAGTCCGCCCGCCGGTCTGTCTGAGTAACCGGCGCTCATAAATCCTTCTGAAAGACATTTCCGTGGATGCCGCAAGGGGCATCGGTGTTTCTCATTTGATTTGCCGGCGCTGGCCCTCCTCCAGTGGGCGCCGGCAAGCGCCGGTTACTCACCAGTTTCCGTTTCCCGTTGTGTAGCGCCGGCTTCCAGCCCGGGAGCGGTGTGGAAAAAACCGGCCAGAAATCGGCGCTACAAATTTCACAGAATGCGTTCGGAAGTGTTTGTATGAGGCAGAAAACATCTGATATCAAGACTGGAAAGCCGAAGACGACCACGTGCACGAGCACGTCAACGTCGACGGCCACGTCAAAACAACAGGTGCACACTTTCGAGTTGCACCATTCCACAGCCGTGGTCCGTGCCCGTAGACGTGGACGTGCACGAGCTCGTGGACATGATCGGTTTTTCGCCTGCCGCCCGGCTGCGCTGAAAAAGATTTCTGCGGGCTTTCTGCCGGTGCTGTCCTTTTACGCCGTGGTTTGTGTTGCAGCGGCAGATAGAAATGAGGCGGCTGCCCCGCCGGCCATTCCACGCCAGCTCTCGCTGGGGGTAGCGGAAGATTTGCTGCTGCAACGCAATCTGGTGATCGCCACTTCGCGCTATCAAATTGAAGCGGCGCGAGCCGCCAGGCTGATCGCCAGCTATAAACCAAACCCTCTGCTGACGGTTGGCGGTGAGCAGATTCCCTTCTATTCTCCGTTGAGGGGGAGTGCACCCCGGTTTTTTGCCACGGATTCGAATGCCGGCGCCAACCCGGTTTACACACTCCGGGTTGACAAGATCATCGAGCGCGGCGGAAAGCGTAAATTGCGCACCGAACTCGCTGACTTCCAAATAAAGGCGTCTGAAGCGCAACTGCTCGATTCCATTCGCATTCAGTTGTTTCAATTGCGACAGGCCTTCACTGCTGCACTTCTGGCGCAAGAGAACGCTCGTCTGGCGGAGATGATTCAAGACCAGTATGCAGGGACAGAGAGGTTGACCAAGATCAAAGTGGACAACGGCGACCTGGCAGGAGTTGAGCTGTATCGAGTCCGTGCCGGCCGGCTGCAATATCAACAGATGGTCCTGCAGGCACGAACTGCGTACGAACAGGCGGCGCGCGATCTGATCAATATCCTTGCGGGTCGCCCTGAGGAGAGCCAGACACCGGCCACCACTGGGACTACCGGCACGCAAGGAAACATCGAATATGTATCTCAGAGCGCAGATTCTTCCCAGGCTCGATCTTTTCCGCGAGGCGCGCCCCTGGAAGTTGTGGGAACCTTCTCGGCCGCGCTGGTATCTCATAGCTTGGCGGAGCTTCGACAAATCGCGATTTCTGAAAGGCCGGACGTCATCGCTGCGCGCAATAGCTTGGAGGCTTCCGGACGGGCATTCTTGCTGGCAAAGGCCCAGCGCGCGCGGGATCTCGATGTGGCGTCGGAGTATCAACGCGTCGGCGATGACCACAGTCTTGGTGTCGTGTTGCAAATACCGTTGTTTACTTACAACAACCAACAAGCTGCCATTCAACAGGCGCAGGCACAACGCCGGGCGGCCGAAACGCAACTGCGCCAGATCGAGCTGCAGGCTTTGACGGACGTGGAGAAGGCTTTCATTGCTCACCAGTCGGCCCGGCGAATGCTGGACCTGTACAACAACGAGAATCTTAAGAATTTGGACAGCCTGCGCAACATTACTGCGGTCAGCTACAGAGAGGGTGCGGTGAGCCTGTTTGAGGTTCTCGACGTGCAGCGAACCTACAACCAGGCGATCACCGCTTATAACCAAGCTCGTGCCGATTACCAGATGAGTCTATGGCAAATCGAGCAGGCTACCGGTCGGCCGCTCCAGTGAAAGGGCGCGATAGCTCATGAAGATCGAGGATTGTGTCAACCACTTCGGCGCACCGTTGGATTTCATGGTAGAGACGGCGCTGTGCGCCGTCTCATCCGAATGTAGCCGCATAGCATGGGCGTGTGGGCAACCGCAGAACCGCGACCGGAAGGGAGCGGCGCGCCCATATGAGTTACTTGCAGAATGCTATGACCGCCA
>DASYPF010000252.1:0-7618 GCA_036006905.1 Acidobacteriota bacterium | reverse complement strand
ATGACTGATGACCGATGACTGATGACACGTTTGGTTTCGCTTTGTTAAGTCTTCTTCTTTTTCAGCCTCGCAGAGCTTAACCTGCAGGCGTGATGAAGTCCTCCAGGGAGATGGCGGGAAAAGTGGTCAGCACTCCTGGTGAAAGGCGCAGCACGGTTGCCGCGACTTGACCGTCCGCTTCAATCCATATCGAGCCGGTAAAGTTGGCGTCCAGAGCCAGCTCCAACGGGCTCTCATTTGGAAATCTGGCCAACTGGGCGCGTGCGTTTAACGTGATTTGCTTCGGCCCGCGCACCACATTTCCGTCTTGGTCCCTTACGGTCAGTTTCAAAGTGACGGGTCGATCTTCCGTATTCACCAGTGCAATGCCGGTGTCCGTGCTTGGAGATGCGCTGCGGCTGACGGGTAAGACCATTTTCGTCAGGGGGAAGCTTTCTCCAACTCCCGTGGTTCCGATCGATGGTGAATTGAAAAGAACCACCCCACCCACCGGAATTTCCGAGAACACCTCTACTGAGCCGACAAGTGTAGCGGCGCCCCCTGTCTTCAGGCTCACCATGCCCAAAGGCGGAACAACGACTGACTTCTTGCCGTCTCCGAGCAGCTCCCCGTTGAGTGTCACCGCTGCAGCACTGCCGTCACTATTGCGGACCTGAACCAGTGCCGTCGCGGTGCGCAGCGGAGAGGGGTTGACGAGCAGCAATTCCGATGTCAGATCGCCGGCGTTGGCAAACTGAGAATAGAAGCTGCGCTGTGCCACCCGGTTTTGGATCACCGGAAATGTGGTAAACACTCCGGGAGATGTTCGGATCACCGTGGCTGCCACTTTCCGGTTTGCTGTCCCTACGAGCGTTCCCTGGAAGTTGGCCGGAACCGTCGACAGCAGTTGCCCGATGAACCGGGCGATCTGGCCGTTTGCTGCCAGATCAACGATGGTGCTCCCCAGAAGAATACCGGCCTTGTCCTGAACCTGGAGGAAAACTTTCGCCGGACGTTCCTCCAGATTCGTGACCGCCAGGCCAGTGTTGGAGCCGTTGCCGGCATTGCTTACGTCGATAGGAGCAACAAAGGAGTAAAGCGGACGACTTGAGCCTACGCCCGTTGTCCCGGATGAGGTCTCAAACAGTACTGTCCCGCCGATGTTATGGTCGGCTCCGGCCCGCAGTGATCCCACGAAAGTCGTGCTGCCGCCGGTTTTCACCGAGACTGCGCCGCCAGGATTGAGTGTGAAGCTTAGATTGCTGCTGGCGTCCTGGGCTAGAGAGCCCAGCGGAACCACAGTTACGGTGCCTGTGTCGCCCCTTGTCGAAATCTTCCCCAATGCCGGTTTGTTCAGGTTTGTATTGATCAGAAACAGCCCTGACGAAGCCGAATTGGGCACGTGCGCAAACTGAGCAAACGCCTGTAGAAAGCGGAACGGCGAAAAGACGGTCAGAGCACCCGTCAGGAAACCCACCTGTCCGTTGGTGGGCTGCAAAACGACCGAGTATTCGCCCTTGGTTGTGCCCGCCGGAATGGTCAACGCGAAGATCTTAAACGGAACACCGTTGGTCAAGTTGCCGCTTCGCGCCGCCGCACCGGTCGCCAGATTGGGGCCAAGAAAGACAATCCCCTTGTCGCTCCGCAGGGAATCGATTCCCTTCCCACTCACGATAAAGTTGGTGTTGAGTCCCTGAAACACTTCCGCAGAAGAAGTAGAAACCGAGAAAGCGCTGGAGGGGTTGGCGGTCGTCCCCAGGAATGTCGGATCGTCGACGGTTGCGTTTCCCTGCGTGACCGCAAGATCTACACCGGTGGCATCAGAAGCGACAGTGACGGCCGCCTCGGTCGAATCGTTGTAAAACTTCGGCAGAAAATCCGTCACAATCGGCCTCTCGAACACTCCCCCGGTCAAGGCGTCTGGCGTCATCAGACCATCGAGAGGCTCAACGTAAACGGTATATTTACCCGGCGGCAGGAATTGCAATTTGTAAGTTCCGTCAGGGAGAGTGACCGTGCTTGCCGCCAAGACTCCCTGTTCATCGGTTGACACCACAAACGCTCCGAATACGGGACTGCCGGCGCGCGTGACTTTTCCGGAAATCGAGCCGGTGATCTGAGACAATCCTACCAAAGAGTAGCTGATATTGATTCCCGCGATATCGTCCCAGGCAAGCTGGTTAAACCCAAAGCCAAAAACGCCCCCCTGAAAAAACATTGTCGATGTCCTGGGAATGGAGTGGCCCAGATTCCAACTGTGACCGAATTCATGGAGTGCGATGGAGAAGAGATTGTTTACATTCCTGTCTGTGGTCTCCAGCGTGCTGAAAGTCCTCGCCGGATTGAAGACCACATCGGTTTCCTTCATTGTCGAGCCCACCCACCAGAAAAGGGAGAGCGCCTGCGCGGATCCCACCGCGTTGCGGTTGTTTGTGGTGTCAGCGATGGTTATCACGTTGGCGTTGTCCAGTCCTACTTCCTGGATCGGCGTGTCCGGCGCCAGTGTAATAGTGAGCGACGACGTTCTAGCCCAACTATCCAGCGCCTCGCGCAGTGCTAGCTTTGGATTGCTTCCCTTAACAACGTTGGGTGCCTGATCGGTGAAGCCCTGCCAGATCCGCATCCTGATCGGGAAGTCGCCCGGAATCCAGACGACAGGAATCAATTCCTTTAAGGTGAATACCACATAGGCGCTTTGCGAAATCCACAGCAACAGGAGCAACGATATCCATAGAGCGCGGCACTTGAGGTTACTTCTTCGCATGGCCGGCCTCCTTCCTCTGGGAGAACTTTCCTGCGAGCTCCCGTAATTTCGCGGACAACGTACTGACATCTTGAAAGAGTGGAGCACCCTGCGGATCGAGCACTTCGTGCAGTGGATGGGACGGAGGAATCCGAACCATGCGTCTGCCGTTCTTCTCTGCAATCAGGCGAAATTGCCCTAACGGTCCCGCCAAAGTGCGATTGTGTCTGAGCAAGTCCACGTAGGAAAAGACCAGGTATTCCTGACCCACCAGGTACGCGGGGCCGTGGGAAACGCTCATGCTCTCTCTTCCGACGGTGCCGCCATACTCGGTGATCTCCACCTGATTCCCCGGATTTCCCTTAATCGCTTCCTGCACCTGGAAGATATGTCGAGTGAAAATGAAGCGCCCATCACTGCTGCGGAAACTTTCCCTGCCCACTAGCTTGCCTACAAAGATGAAATTTGTATCCAGAAAGTAGTTGGCTCCCTGGACGTCAAAATAGCGCCGTTCGCCCTGAAGAAAAACTGAAACGCTCATAAGAAAGCAGGGCAAACAAAGGCACAGGCGCCATCGTTTCAATTGGAACTTCATGTTCTCTCCTTTCCTCAACCTGCGCACGTAAAGGCCGCTTTTGCAGCACCTTCCCCGGACGTCTACCTGAGTTATTCACGAACTAACAGGATCAGCCGCGAATCACACCCGTTTGATAACACAGCTCGCACTGCGACCACAGAGCCGCGACCGGGAGGGAGCGGCGCGGCAACGTAAGTCGTTCCAGGAATGCGTTGCCGGCTTGACTTACTTCGGCGCGCCGCTCCCTGCCGGTCGCGGCTCTGTGGCTGCCAAAACGATACTTCAACTCGGCGCCGATTTCGAGCAATTTGACTCACAAAAAGACGGCACGGCCACCGTATTTTGGCTATCAGCCATCAGCTTTCAGCTAACAGTCTTCGGTCAATGGTCATCGGTCATCGGTATTAGTCAACAGTGATCGGAGAACCAGTGACTGAGATCGTTAATAACCGTTACCAAGACCTGACAGCTGAGAGCTGAGAGCTGACAGGTGATCGCTGACAGCTGAAGGCCCCTGTGAAAAAGTCAGGTTTCCGCGTGCTTGCAAAAAGCAGCATGGATTGAGAGGATAACGCCATCTTTTCTTTTGGGAGGCAATCGATGACTCAACCCCTTTCCGCTAGGATTCGGCATTTTTGTCTTTGGGCTGTCACTTTCGCGGTCTTGTTTGGTCTTGAGGACCGGGTATCTTCCGAAGGAAGCGCGTGGCAGAGCTCAGGCGTTCGGCTTGATTCTGCATCGCGCATCGATGAGAATTACACTCAGAAAATCAAAGAATACACCACGGAGAAATTTTTTCTGACCGAGCTGGTCGATCACCTTCCTGCTTCGGACACGGTACCATCGCCCGAGAAAGTTCTCGGCTATGTCATCGGCACTCCCAACAAGCTCACCTACACGAAAGACATGTACCGGTACTATCGCGAGCTGGAGAAGGCCACGCCGCGGGTTCGTGTCTTTACTGCCCCAGAGCGCACGGAGGAAGGAAAAGAGCAGTTGTTGGTGGCCGTCAGCGACCAGGCCAATCTGGCGCGGCTGGATCGCTACAAGGAAATCACGGCAAAACTTGCCGACCCACGCAAGATCAACGAGGCGGAAGCCAAACAACTCATTGAAGAAGGAAAAGTCTTCTATTGGGCGTCAGGTTCTATCCACTCTCCGGAGACCGGCTCGCCGGAAATGCTGATGGAACTGGCCTACCGCCTCGCCGTCGAGGATACTCCCTTCATTGACGCCATTCGAAAGAACATCATCGTGCTGATCACTCCGGCCCTCGAGGTCGATGGCCGCGATCGCGCCGTCGATGTATACAACTACCGCAAAGCCAATCCGGGCAAAAATGCGCCGCCGCTGTTGTACTGGGGCCACTATGTGGCGCACGACAACAATCGCGACGGGCTGGGCATGGCGCTGGCGCTGACGCGCAACATGATGAAAACTTTTCTCGAATATCACCCGACCATACTGCACGATCTGCACGAATCGGTGCCTTTCCTCTATACCTCTACCGGGACCGGCCCCTACAACGCCTGGCTAGACCCGATTGTGATCGATGAGTGGCACCTCCTTGCTTACCACGAAATTGAAGAGATGACCAAGCGCGGCGTGCCCGGCGTTTGGACGCACGGCTTCTATGACGGCTGGGCTCCCAATTACATGTTCTATGTGGCCAACGGCCACAATTCCATGGGACGTTTCTATGAAACATTCGGAGGGCCTGGCGCCGACACCAGCGACCGCACCGTCGGCCCGCAGTCCCAACGGGATTGGTTTCGTCCCAATCCTCCGCTGGCGAAAGTAAAGTGGTCGATTCGAAACAACATCAATCTGCAGCAGTCGGCCATCCTCTTTGCGATGAACTTCACCGCCAACAACAAGGATCGCTTCCTCAATAATTTTTATCTGAAGAGCAAGCGCTCCGTCGCCAAAGCCTCCAATGAGGGCCCAGCCGCTTACATCGTTCCCGGCGACACCTCGAGGCCCGTAGAAGCCGCCGATATGGTGAATCTGCTGCGTTTGAGTGGAGTGGAAGTCCACCGGGCGACCGGCGAATTTTCGGTGAAAGACAAAAAGTATCCGGCGGGATCCTACGTGATTCGCATGGATCAGCCGTATTCTCGAATGGCCGACATGCTGCTGGATACCCAGTACTACAACGTCAATGATCCGCGGCCTTACGATGACACGGGCTGGACTCTGGGCGCGCTGCGTAACGTCAAGACGGTGCGCGTCACGGACAAGAGCGTACTTGATGCCCCTTTGGAATTGCTCTCCGCTGACGCGAAAGTGACAGGCAGAGTCATTGGTTCCGCTTCGGGTGCTGGATTTTTGATCAATCACAATACCGACAATGCGCTGGCTGCTTTGCGTTTCAAGCTCAAGGACGTGAAGATCGGCTCGGCTGAGGAATCTTTTCGAGTTGGAGATCAACAGTTCAACGCTGGGTCCTTCGTGATTAAGTCGGATGGAAACCCCTCCGATTTGCGCCAGCGTCTGAGCGCGGCCGCGGCGGAGTTAGGTCTGACCGCGGTTTCTATCGACAAGCTACCCGACGTGAAGACGCATCCGCTGGCGACGCCACGCATCGCTATCCTTCACACATGGACCAACACCCAGAACGAAGGATGGTTTCGCATCGAGTTTGACCGGCTGCAGATTCCCTACTTGTATATCTCCGATCATGTGATCCGCGAGACTCCGGACCTGCGCGAAAAATACGACGTGATTATTTTTCCTCCAGTCGGTGGTTCGGCGCAGGCGATTGTCAACGGCATTCCCCGGCGCGGTGAACCCATTCCCTGGAAAGGATCGACGCTGACGCCGAACATCGCTCTTTCTCCTGACCAAACTGATGACATGCGGGGGGGCATGGGAATTCGAGGGGTGGCAAATCTCCAAAAGTTCATCGAAGACGGCGGGCTCTTTGTAGCGGTGACCAATGTATCGCAGATTCCCATTGATTATGGAATCACGTCAGGAATCACAGTGCAGGAGGCGCGACAGTTACAGGCTCGGGGCTCCGTTTACAATGCCACGTTTTCCGATCGCAAGAGTCCGATCGCCTATGGCTACGATGAAAACCTGGCGATTTATTTCAACCAGGCGCCGCTGTTTCAGGTCAGTGCACTTCCTGGAGGAGGGGGCTTTGGTGGTGGCGGCGGGGGTGGTGGTGCCGGTGCGCCGGGACAGCGTCCCTCGGGGCGCGGCGGGCTGAATGACCCCGACGTTCCGCAGGGAAGGCCTGCTACGGCGCCGCCTGCGGCGCCAACGCGGTCCGGCGAAGAGCAGATCACAGACGAGATGCGCCAATCTCTCGGGGCATTTCTGACGCCCCCTGCTCTCCGGCCTCGCATCGTCCTGCGATTTGTCCCCGATGAAAAGAATCTGCTGGTAAGTGGAATGCTTGCCGGCGGTTCTGAGCTGGCCAACAGGCCGGCGGTGGTGGATGTACCTGTGGGTCGCGGTCACGTAGTACTGTTTGCCATCAATCCCATGTGGCGCCATCAGACTCAGGGAAGTTTCTTTCTGCTGTTCAATGCGGCGCTCAATTATGACAACCTGAGTGTAGGACGAACCGAGCCGAAGGCGGCCGAGAGAGAAAGGGCGGGCTATTAGCGAGCTGTCAGCGGTCAGCTATCAGCTATCAGCTATCAGTAGAGAGCGACCTGGCACCGGGTAGATTGCTTTTTATTGCACCCTTACAGCATCGGGCCAGCCGGTGGCTCTCCAATTCGGACAAGGAACTGTTGTTCCTTGGGAGGGTGCCTGGACTTTGGACTTTTTCGGTAGCCCGCGACTGCGGGCGAAAGCATGTAGCCCCGGGTGGAGCGAAGCGAAACCCGGGGTTACGGAAAAATATAAGGGAGAGCCCGCCTTGGCGGGCGACAGAAAGGCGGATGCCACATACCGACACCAGGAGGTTGTCCCATGCTGGCAACATCGAACTCACCGCTAAGCGCCATGGAATACCTGTCGCCCGCTGTCGCGGGCTCAATTGTTCTTGTTTTCCCTAAATCCCCGGGTTTCGCTTCGCTCCACCCGGGGCTACACGCTTTCGCCCGCCTACGGCGCGCCCTGGAGTTTCTACATTTTCCCAGTCCTCGAAAGCGGACCAGCCCGGCCGATTTTTGGCTGGGCGCAAGAATAAAGCCCAGGGCGGAGCTTGCGGAGCCCTGGGGCCAGCGATCATTTTTCCACGCCATAGCCCGGCCCGTTTTTTGGGGCGGGCGACAGAATTGCGTAGTTCTAATGCTCGTCCTGGCGCATTGCCTTCAACAGCCTGCAGAGCGATGCCGCCAACACCCCGTGCCAGTCCGCCT
>DASYPF010000251.1:0-11232 GCA_036006905.1 Acidobacteriota bacterium | reverse complement strand
TCCGTTGTCCATAATACGTTGTCGGAGTCTGGATGCTTTGCCAATCGGATATGGCACCCGACAGTCTAGGTGAATTTAAAACCCCAATCCGCAATCCGCAATCCGCAATCCGCAATCCCCAATCTGCAATCCGCAATCCGCAATTTAAACTGGAGCCACTGATAGGACTTGAACCTACAACCTCGGCTTTACGAAAGCCTTGCTCTACCATTGAGCTACAGTGGCCCCACGCAATATCTTAGCCACAGATTTCAGTAATTTCACTTATTTCTCTCAAAGGCAATAGTCACGAGTCAATCAGGGTAAGCTATCAGCTCGCAGCGGTTAGCAATCAGCTCTTAGCGCTCAGCTATCAGCTGATCCAACACGGCGTCCGTAAAATGCTGAGGTCTAAGCTGAGTAGCCGCGGCGGAAAGTTGAAATAGATCCCAGAGAGAGTTTTTGAAAGAATGAAGAACGGATCTTCCTACGGCTGGAGAGCGGCCAATGCTAGGAAGCATCCAGGATGATTTGTCTACTCCGAACTTTTTTGCCCTTCGGAGGATGAGGATAAAAGCCGTCAACGTCCACGTGCACGACCACGCCAACGTCCACGACAAAGTTCATGAAATCACTGGTTTTTCGGAATTTTTCTATGATTGCCGGCAATCAACAACAAGCTACCAGTACTCGGTCGCTAGCGGGAAGCGACGTCACGGTTTCTTTGTTGCAGTTGGCTCATCGAGCTGCCTGACAGGTGGAGTCGACCCCAGCGCTCCAGGGTATGTTGTGCGCAATATTCGTCACCGTGGACGTCGCCGTGGTCGTGCACGTGGCCGTAGACGGCTTTTCCTTTGGTTTGGTTGTGGCCTTGCCACTGTAGGGACGTGATCGTGGACGTGACCGGCCTTTTTGGGTTGCGGCTCTGCTGGGCAGCGTCTTCGCCGTGAATTTTTAGAGATGAATCATGGAATGCGGAATTCGGAATTTGGAATGCGGAATCCCGCCTTTCGATTTCCGCCTTCGGAGAATTCCGCATTCCGAATTCTACATTCCACATTCCGCATTCGGGTATCGCATTTGACCGCGATTTGCGGCGCGTTTGTGTTGTTGTTCGCGTTCGGGGCGGCCGGAGGTTCCCTTTGTGGCCAGCACCCCGCGAAGACTGGTGTGGAGCATTCCACGCAGGTCAGCTCGAAGAAACCGGTGGAAGTACAGAAAGGTTATCAACCGCTGGTGGCAGCGTTGCATGTTCATTCCAGTTTCAGCAATGGCCAGCACCGCGTCTTTGAACTGGCGGCCTACGCCCATCAGCGTAAGCTCGATGTTCTCGGCATTACCGATTCGTTTCTGACCCGTGTCCGCTACAGAGTGGGCCCCTGGAAAAAACTGATCTCATACTCAGCATCCCGGAACAGCGTGCTGGATCAGGGCATTGACAAATATCTTGCCGCGGTTGCAGCCGCTCAGCGGCAGTTCGATGATGTGATTCTGTTGCCCGGCCTGGAAGTGAGCCCTTTTTACTACTGGCAGGGAAGTATATTTGACGGCCTGCGGTTGTTGGGCTTTGACCGGCACCTTTTGATTTTCGGTCTGCGCAATCCTGTTCAGATTCGCAACATTCCAGTCATTGAGAATGAAACATGGGCGAACACTAGACGGGATTGGAGTGAAGTCATCGGACCGGCGGCAACGGTTCTGTGCGGTTTGATTTTGATTTTTTGGAAGGCCGAAAGAGTGGTGCGGCTGACGTACTTTTCTGTCCGAAAACAACGGCGCTTTTGGCTGCCCGGGTTGCTATTTCTGCTGGTTGGAGCACTCTGGGCGTACAACGAATATCCCTTTGGCACGCTTTCGGATCCATATTCTGGAAAATACGATGTGGCAGCATCCCAGCGCGTCGTTGACTACGCTTGCGAAAAAGGGGGCCTCACGTTTTGGAGCTATCCCGAAGCGAAAGTGGCCATTATAAAAATGAAAGGCGCGAGCATGATCAGTGCCAGCCATCCGGAAGATTTGTGGCTGGCGGATCAGTACACTGGCTTTGAAGGGATTTACGGTGGCCCTTTTACAGCGACGCAACCCGGCAACGTGTGGGATCGTGTCCTGCTTGATTATCTGCAAGGCGGCAGAAAATCCTGGCCCTCTGTGATCGCAGGCATTGACTTTCATTACTTCAAGAGCGGCGGCGGTTGGTACGAATTGAATCGCGGCCAGACAGTATTGTGGGCCAAGAGCAAGGATGAAGCTTCAGTCCTCGATGCCCTGAGCCGCGGACGCGGCTACGCCGTCTTTCAGCCCGCGGAAGATCGGGAGGCAATATTGCGAGATTTCGCTCTGAGCTCGGAAAACAAGGTCGCAATCGCAGGAGAGATGCTGCAAACCAGCGCGCCTGTGACAGTGACGGCATCAGTCGAGTGGAGTTCTCTGCCGGTGGACACAGATACAGCCCTTGCGCAGATGGAACTGATTCGGAACGGTGAAAAAGTCGACTCAGTGGAATCGCGATTGCCGTTGCGCGTCGATCGCAGCGACAATCTTGCGCCCGGCAAATATTATTACCGGCTGCGGGTGAAATTTGGACTTTACCAGGAACTGCTGTCAAACCCGATCTTCGTCGAGGTGCAGTAAGCGCTCGCGTAGGCATCCGGAGCGGCAATGTAAATTTTCTTTCGCATTTTTTGGTTCTCTGCCGTTACGTTCTCGTGCAAGCGTTGTCGCAAACACTCACCGCAGAGGCGCAAAGAGCGCAGAGGATAGCGCAAAGGACCAATTCTTTGCGTTATCTTTGCGCTCTCTGCGGCTCTGCGGTGAATATTTATGGTTGGTGGCTAAATGCCAAAATACATTTGGAATCTGCATAATCCGGATGCTTCCCAGGTGCAACGGCTCTCGCAGGAGCTGAATATTTCTCAGTTCCTGGCCTGCTTGCTTGTAAATCGCGGACTCCACGATCCTGACAAGGCCGCCCGGTTCCTGTCGCCCTCTCTTTCCCAGCTTCATGACCCTTTCGAGTTGACAGGAATGGCCCGAGTGGTAGAGCGCGTCGAACGAGCCATTGCCGATCGTGAAAAGATTCTCCTCTACGGTGACTACGATGTTGACGGCATCACGTCTGTGGTGATTTTAAAGAGATGCCTGGAGATGTCGGGCGCGGCGGTTCAATATCATGTCCCGGAACGATTGACCGAGGGCTACGGGCTAAGGCCGGAACGGATCCTGCAGGCGGCGCAGGACGGCACCCGACTGATCATTAGTGTCGACAGCGGCATTCGTGCTCGGGAAGCCGCCGCGGTTGCAGCGGCTTCGGGCGTCGACCTGGTCGTAACCGATCACCATCTTCCGGAACATGAACTCCCTTCAGCTTACGAGATATTGAATCCCAACCGGCCCGGCTGCGCTTACCCGGATAAAAATCTGGCCGGAGTGGGTGTGGCATTCAAGCTGGTCCAGGCGCTGTTGCAGCGGTCAGGGAAAGAGCGTCTGATTCCGAGCTATCTAAAGATTGTATCGATTGGAACCATTGCCGACATCGTTCCTCTGGTGGGAGAAAACCGCGTCTTTGTGAAGATTGGATTGGAGGGATTGAAGTCTCCGCGCAATCACGGACTCAGAGCGCTGCTGGAGTCGGCCGGAGTACTGGGCAGGCAGGTCGATTATTCAGGCGTTGGATTTCGGATCGCGCCTCGTATCAATGCTGTCGGGCGTATGGGGGGAACGGCCGATGCAGTGAGACTTTTCGACTCAATGGAGGAGGAAGAAGCGCGCCGGATCGCGGCCCGCTTGAGTGACAAGAACTTCTGGCGACAGCAGGAACAGGAGCAAATCCTGCGCTCGATTGAAAGGAAATTTCAAGAGGAGCCGGATGCTTTCGCCGACCACGTCATCGTATTGTGGGATCAATCTTGGCACCGCGGTGTCATTGGGATTGTAGCGTCGCGTGTGATGGAAAACTACGGCCGTCCCGTCCTAATCGCGTCTGTTGAGGAGGGTATAGCCACCGGTTCCGGCAGAAGCTTTGGCGCGTTTCATCTCCTGGAATCTCTGGAGTCGTGTCATACCCTATTTCAGAAATACGGCGGCCACCGAAACGCTGCAGGTTTTACCATCGAGGCTTCTCTGCTTCCCGATCTACGACGGCAACTCAATTTATACGCCCGCCAGCGCTTCTCCGAACCTCCACTGCCTTCAATCTCCATCGACGCGACTGTGTTGCTGCGCGATCTTAATTACCGTATCTGGGAGGAAATATCACGCCTGGAACCCTTTGGTTTTGGCAATCCAGTTCCTCTTTTTCAAGACGATGAAATCCTTGTGCGCGCCGGACCTTTTGTGTTGAAAGAGAAACATATCAAGTGGAGATTGGACAATTCCGTCTGTTCGGAAGCAATGTGGTGGAATCATGCCCACCAGTTGGACTCACTCAAGCCATTGCGGAGCCTGCGGGCTGTTTACCAACTGGAGATGAACGAATTCCGCGGCGAGCGAAATCTGGTAGTACGCATCCGGGACATTGCCCTGCCGACGATCGAAGATCGAGGATTGAGGATCGAGGATTGAAGATCGAGGATTAAGGATTGAAGATTGAGGCACTTCTTAAAGCCGATCACGACCACGTTCACGTTCACGATCACGTCCACGCCTACGCGGACGAATAAATACACAATCGCTCACGATTCGATTGGTCGTAGTCGTGGACGTTGACGTGCTCGTGAACGTGAACGTGGTCGTGATCGGCTTTTAGAAGTGCCTCTATCTTCAATCCTCTATCTTCAATCCTCAATCCTTATTGCACCGGCGATAAGCACTTGACGCTTCCCCCGGCCGCGCACTACCTTGCTTCTATATGCGTTACAACCGCAAGCTGAAAGTCGGCCTGGCGCTGGCGTTTGTGCTCATTGTCGGGGCTGTGGCGTGGAGTTATCTGCGGCGCGCTTACCAAGACTACCTCTACCTGACCAAGCCGGAGAAGGTTGCCAAGAACATCCTGCGGCTTGCAAAGGGATTTGAGTACACGGAAAGCCGCAACGGGAAACCGGTGTTTAAAATCGTGGCGAACCAAAGCGTCGAGATTCGCCAGGGCGCTAATATCCTGGAAGGTGTTGAGCTTGAGAAATACGACGAAAATGGCAAGGTCACCGACTCGGTGAGCAGCGGACGCGCCAGCTACGAGCCACAGCAGAAACTTGCAGAATTTGATCAACGAGTGGAATTGCATCTATCCAACGGCATCACCGTCCGTACCGATCACCTGAAGGTGGATATGAACGCGCAGCAGGCTGAGATTGTGAACGGTTATTTTTTTGAATCTGGGAAATACACCGGCAAAGGATCCCGGCTTCATTACAGGATCAAGGAGCACGAGCTGGAGATGCAGGACGGCGCCGAATTGTTTGTCAGAAACGGGGAACAAGTCGAGAGCTATGTAAAGTCAGACCAGGCCGTCTTGCTGATGGCGAAAAACCAAATTTTTCTGCGCGGCAATGTGTTTGCAAGAAAGGATGACGATACGTTGCGCTCGGATTCTGTGGAGCTTGCCTATGACTTTGACACTCACCAACTCATGCAAGTCATTGCCCGTGAAAATGCCGTGGCCAGCAGCGTCAAACCGGGTGGGACACAAACGCTGACGGCTTCCATTATTACGCTTCCCGTCATCAATGGTCGCGCCACTTCATTTGACGCAACCAGTGACTCCCAACCCGCGCGGATGGAAGTTCGCGACGGCGCGAATGGAAAAAGCCTGGAGGCGGCGCGCATCCAGGGGACTTTCGACCCGGCTGGAAACCTCAGTCTGCTGAATTCCCGTCAGGACGTCCGATTTGCCGTTCTGGCGACCGGTCCAAAAATTCAATCCGCAGTCGCCAGAGGCGAATTTGCGGCGGGGAAACTTTCTTTGGCAACTTTCTCCGAACAGGCACGGATGCAGGATGAACAACGAGGTATAACGCTGCAGGCTGCCATGCTGCGCATTGCATTCAATGGCGCCGGTGATGCGGAGAGAGTCGAAGCGGCGGGCAACGCGACTATGGATCGCACGGCGGCGGATCGAAAAACGGAAACCCAGATGTCCGCAGATCGGCTGGATGGAGTGCTGGGCCAGGATTCCAAATTCAAGCGCGCCATCGGGACGGGCAACTCACGCATGCGGCTGCGCAATTTGACAGACAACAGCACTCGCACGATAACGGCGGCAAAAATCGTGGGAGATTTTGATGCGGAAGGAAACGTGAACGCCCTGTCAGCCGAGCAGAAAGTGGCGCTTGACATGGAAGGCGAACAAGCACATCGGCAGGCGTTCAGCGACTTTCTGGAGTCACGGATTACTTCGGGCAAAATTACTTGGATGAGGCAGTGGCCGAATTTTCGTTTCGATGACGGCGAGAGTACCTTGACTGGCGAGACGGCGATTTATCAGGACGCGGTGATCACGGTGGCCAAACAGAAACAGAGGCCCGTTTTAACACGCGCTGACGCGCGTACCGCCGCGGACCGATTTTTAGTGTACGAAAAGGAAAATAAGCTGCTGGCGCACGGTAGCGTTCAAAGTGAGGTCCGCAAGAAGAGCGCGCCTGAGTCGTCTTTTCCGGCCTTCAAGGAGAACGAGCCGATTTTCATTGAATCCCAAGACTTGCAGTTGGTCAAGAACGAGGCGACCTATGCAGGAACAGTGAAAGCACATCAGAGGAGCGATTTTGTCTTTGCCGACCGGATGGTCTTACATTCAGATAGCGGCCTTGTGGCTACCGGAAGTGTCAAGACCGTTTTCTACCGCGAATCGAAGGGACAGCTCAAGAAGGTGACCGCATCAGCCCCGAGACTTACCTGCGATCGGGACGCGCGAATAGCCCATTATTCTGGAGGCGTGCGAATGGTTACGCAGGACGGAACGGTCTCCTCCCGATTACTAGACGTTTACTTCGACAAAAACGATCAGGTGGAAAACGCCGTAGCTCAGCAAAACGTGCTGATCCAGCAGGGAACTCGGACCGGCACGGGAAATGAAGCGGAATATAGCTTTTCTGCCAATCGAATCACACTGATCGGAAATCAGGCCCAGATCATTGATACCGCACGAGGCAAGACTCGCGGGCGCCGGTTGACGTTTTACATCGGCGATGATAGGATTGTGGTTGAAAGTTAAAGTAAATAAAGGAGTTATGGCTATCCGTCGCTGGTCAGTAGGTCATCAGGTCAAGGTCAACAGGTCATCAGGTCACAGGTCAACAAGTCACAGGTGAACAAGTCAATAGGATACAAGGCCACAAGTCTACAGGTCTGCCCCTCGAGGTTGACCTCTGACCGGCTGACCTGTGACCTGTGACTTGCTGACCTGTGACCTGTGACTTGCTGACCTACGACTTTGTTGACCTGTGACCTGAGACTTGTGGACCTGTGACTTTGTTGACTTGTTGACCTGTAACCCGCCGGGACGGGAGTTTCGAACCGAATGAGCATACTGGCGAGTCGTGGCCTTTGTAAGAGTTACAAAGGGCGCCAAGTTGTCCGTGACATCAACATCGAAATTCGCGATGGTGAAATCGTAGGACTGCTAGGCCCCAATGGGGCAGGAAAGACGACA
Source organism: Acidobacteriota bacterium (assembly GCA_036006905.1). Classification (GTDB taxonomy): domain Bacteria; phylum Acidobacteriota; class UBA6911; order JACQSX01; family JACQSX01; genus DASXTB01. The sequence continues at coordinate 3,671 of DASYPF010000251.1, read as the reverse complement.
ACCTTCTACATGATCGTTGGCCTGGCGCCTCCTGATTCCGGGACCGTGACCCTGAACGGAGAAGACATTACGGATCTGCCTATGTTTCTTCGGGCGCGAAAGGGTGTCAGTTACTTGCCGCAGGAGCCTTCAGTCTTCCGAAAGTTGAGCGTGGAAGAAAACCTTTATGCCATTACCGAAACACTCGATTTGTCACCGGGGGAACAGGATCAGAGGGTGAATGATTTACTGGAAGAGTTTGGTATTTCTCATTTGCGAAAACATCGAGCCTATACCCTCTCGGGCGGCGAGCGCCGGAGGCTGGAAATTGCGCGGTCGCTGGTGATCCAGCCCGCCTTCATCCTGCTTGATGAGCCCTTTGCCGGTATCGACCCGCTGGCGGTTCTTGATATCCAACGTGTCGTAACTCACTTGCGAAATCGGGAGATCGGGGTTTTGATTACCGATCACAACGTGCGTGAAACACTGAAAATCACTGACCGAGCTTATATCATCAAAGAGGGGAATATCTTTAAAACCGGTACGCCCTCCGTGCTATCATCAGACCTCGAAGTACGCCGGGTGTATCTAGGGGAAAATTTCAGATTGAATTGATGGTAGTTCGAAGAAATAGCTTAAAGCCTTCCTTAAGTGTCCACCTCAGCCAGCGGCTGGCGATGACCCCCTCTTTATTGCAAAAGATCGAGTTGTTAACCCTCTCGCGGCTCGAATTGTCGGATTTGTTGAACGAAGAACTGATGGAGAACCCGATCTTGGAAGAGGATGTCGAAGACCCGGAAGAGCGCGAGGTTCCCGATATCGAACATGAGCCTCTGGCGGCGGGACAGAACAAAGAGATCGAGGAATCGACCTTGGATGATTTTCAAAGCGAATCTGACGAAACCCTGCGAGAAATCGAGTATTACTTCGATGACCATGGCCGTTCTCCTTTTAACAGCCGGGAGTACTTCAGTGATGATCGTCCATCGTTTGATACCTTCCTGGTTCGTCCGCCCTCGCTTTACGACCACCTCGAATGGCAAATAAATCTATCTGGCGCGCCCGAAAACATCCGCGAGATAGCGTGCTATCTCGTAGGCAACCTGAACGAGGATGGCTATCTCCTGGTTTCCTTGGAAGAGGCTGCAGAAGCTGCTTCCTCTTCGCTGCCGCAGGTAGAACAGGCGCATCAACTGGTGATGCACCTCGATCCATTGGGAGTGGGAAGCAGAGACCTGCAGGAATGCCTGGTGGTTCAGATCCAAAACTTGTTTGGCCAGAACACCTTGTTCGAAACGCTGGTCAGGCACCATCTCCCTCTGATTCAGCAGCACAAGCACAAAGAAATCGCCCGAGACCTGAAGTGTATGGTGGAAGAGGTCGTGCAGGCGATGGAGACCATTCGAACGCTCGATCCCAAGCCGGGCCAGAAATACAACCCTCAGAAACCGAGATACATTCAACCGGATATCTACATTTACAAGACCGAAGGCATATACAGTTGTCTGGAACATCCCGAGTTCCGAACATCGGCTCCCGGGCTTTGCCCGACTAAAGTCAAAGAGAAAGACTCCGACTCGCTCGGTTTCTCCACCGAATGCGGAAGAGACCTGGTCGACTACGAGATCGTGATGAACGAAGACGGGCTCCCCAAACTGCGCTTGAGCGTAGCTTATCGCGATCTCTTGAAAACCAACACGCTACCCAAGGAGAGCAGAAACTATATTAAGGAGAAGTGGCGCAGCGCGCAGGAGCTGCTTAAAAGTGTGAGCCAGCGAAAGCACACTATTTATCGGGTTTGCTCCTCCATTGTCGGCCGCCAGCGCGAATTTCTTGAAGCCGGCATTACTCATCTAAAGCCGATGTTGATCAAAGATGTAGCGGATGAGCTGGGGGTTCATTCTTCGACCATCAGCCGCGCGGTGACAAATAAGTACGTGCATACACCGCAGGGGGTAACCGAGCTGCGCAGTTTTTTTACAGTTGGTGTGGAGAATACCGCCGGCGACGACTTGAGTATCGTCCACGTGAAACACAAAATTAAGCAGATCATTGAGGAGGAGAACTGCAAGAAACCGCTTAGCGATCAGAAGATTGCCGATATTCTCAATAACCAGGGGATTCAAATCACCAGGCGCACGGTGGCCAAGTACCGAGATCAAATAAACGTCCCGGGATCCCGCGAGCGCAGAGGGTCCCTCTGAATAATTCATACTAGAAGTTGCATGGAGGGTACTCGATGAATATTGAAATCACTGGCAGACATATTGAAATTACCCCGGCCTTGCACGCTTTCGTTGAGCAGCACCTAGCCAAAATCCCACGTCTGCTGGGAGACAACGTTGCAATTCATGTGATTTTGACCGTAGAAAAGAGGAGGCACCTGTGCGAGATAGTTCTGAAATCGAAAACAGCACAGCTTGCCTGCATGGAAGAAACCAATGACATGTATGCTTCCGTTGTGCGGGCATCGCACAAATTGGAAAAACAGGCCAATAAGACTAAGAAGAAGCGCGTCGAAGTAAAACGACGCAAAAATGCCGCTCCCGCGCGCCGCAAGTCAGTCACCGTTGTTGTTGTCCCAGGCCTTGCTCCTTCAGTGATCGAGGAGAGCATTTCCAAGAAGCCGATGGCAATCGAGGAAGCGTTGCTGAATTTGAACGACTCTGGAAACGGATTCGTTGTATACAGGGACGCCGATTCCCAGAGCATCAGTGTTGTTTACCGACGCAAGGACGGCAACATTGGCCTGATTCGAGCATGAAGCCTGCCACGGCAGAGCCGTAATCGTAGAGAAGCGCTACCGCGCGGCTCGATTGAGTTTTGACATTTCAAGTGGGCAGTGAGGTCCTGGGAGCGCACGCTTCCAGCGTGCCTGGGAGAGGCGCTGTAGTACGTCTCTACAAAGGGAAGCATCCGTGTTGTTGCCAAGAAAAGAGGATTTTGCCGGCTTGCTGCGCATTGAGCTCATGCTTGCCCTGCTGTTGTTATCGGCACAGCCGTCCGCTGCCGGTGAATGGTTTGCTGCCGCTGCAGTGGCGGCGCAGGGAGCCCCGCAGCTCGATGTTGCGCCTGCTTCCACCGACGTCGAGCAGCGAGTGATTCTGAAATTGAGCAGTCTGATCAGGCCGGGCCAGCCTCTGGTGGTATCTCGACTTTACAACGAAGTGTTTACTGATCCATCAGAGCGGAAGGTCCTGGACCGCCTGTTCAATCTTTTTTTCAAGATTCCGATCTACTTGGTTCAGGAATTTGAAACTCGCGGCAAGCCACCCTCACTACAAGAACTGTCGCAACAATTCCATCTGGTCATCCCGGGCGAAGCGCAACTGCTGGTGACGATCATGGAGGCGGATCCGCGCGTTCCCAAGTTTTTCCGCCGCGATGCGGCAAGCGGAGAAATTCTTTCAGTGGACCCGGCCGCGCTGCGCGCCAATCCGCGGTTTGCCGCCCAGTTGGAGAGATCGCTGACCGGGCTGGAAGGTAAAGCGGCTCCTGATTTTAATCTCGCCGAAATTGACGGTTCGCAGTTGTCGCTTTCATCACTTCGTGGAAGGACGGTCTTACTGGACTTCTGGTTTACCAACTGCCCGCCTTGTGGGCAAATCAGCGCCCATCTGGTGACGCTGCAGCAAAAATACGGCGGGGACAAATTCACGGTGCTTGGTCTGAATTGCGATCGAATTCTGGAG
>DASYPF010000250.1:0-4185 GCA_036006905.1 Acidobacteriota bacterium | reverse complement strand
ATTGGTGTGGGGCATCGCTGGCCGGGGATGGCGCGCGCTGCGCGCGCCACCCCCGGTAAGCGATGCCCCACACGAATTGGACCGCGCAAGCGGTCCCATTTTCCTTTCATTTTCGCTGCGCCAATTCCTCGGCAGCCCCTGCATTGAAGTCCATGGGACTGAACACGACGTGCATTTCCTTACTGAGAAGACAAAAACATCGCCTGCAATTGAGGCATCGACCTCTGCCGAAGCTAATGGACCGCTTGCGCGGTCCGGGCGATCTTGGGGATCACTGACCGGGGGTGCCCCGCGCTTCGCGCGTGGGCACCCCCGGCTACTGCTATTCGTCCGCTTCGCGGACAAAGCGCTGCTTTTCAGCGCTACTGCAGCGTGAGAGAATGTCCAAACTCCAGAAGCGCTGCAGAGTAGCGCCAGACGTTGTAATGTCTCCAGCCACGTCGGGCGCAGCGCACTGAGCACTGACCACTGGAAACTGATAACTGGGAACTGACAATGAATGCCGGTTGTGCTCGCGTTTCGATTACACCTGCGACGGGTCTTTACTTCGGCGGCAAGACCCACGCCGATCCAATACGGATCTCGCATATCTGCTCAGACATTTTCGCGCGGGCTGTCGTGTTTCAAGCAGCCAAAATCAAACTGGCGCTTGTCAATGTTGAACTCTGCTACTTCCATGCGCATTGGGTCAGCAAAGTGCGAGCTTTGGTTGCCGCCCAAACCGATATTCCCGCAACCAACATTTGCATCGCCGCCACGCACAACCACTCCGGACCGGACACCTTTCTGTACTTCGATCGAGACTATGTCGAAGGCATCATTCCCAAAATAGCGAAAGCAGTCTGCGAGGCGGACTTGGGGCTGAAACCTGTCCGACTGGTTGCCGGCAGCATGCCCATCTTAGGTCCAGCCACCAATCGGCGCATCAAAATGAAAGATGGCTCGATACGGATGCGTGCCATCGGTTTTGTGCCACCTCCTTCGGAGCAGGTAGCAGGTCCGGGCCCGGTCGATCGAGAACTGCGGTTATTAAGGATCGAAAGCTCCGCCGATGCAAAACCGATCGCGTTTTTGTGTAATTACGCCTGCCATGCATCCGTTGCATTGGAAAGCACCTGCGTGTCGGGCGACTTTCCCGGCTATGCCGCCCAGTTCGTTGAACGGGAGACTGGAGCTTATCTGCTTTTCACCGCAGGCGCTTCCGCCAACATCAATCCGGTGGCCTTCTGCCACAATCGCAGCGATGTCGAGGCACGGCGCATCGGCGAAGAATTTGGCATGGGCGTGCTGGCGCTGGCAAACAAGTTGCCTGTTGCCAGTGGTCAGTCGTCGGTTGATCGTTCATCCGGCAGCGACAATTCCATGTCCATTATTTCAAAGAGAATTGCCTTTCCTATCCGCAAGGAATTCTTTGGGAGCCGGCGTCACGACGCGGATGGACGTCCCCAACCGCCGAGCAAAGGAATAACGCCACCGGCGCAGCCTATGGAACTGCCTGACGGCTCGGAGGCTCGCTTTTATCCGTCGTCCATTGAGGTCGAAGTGGAAAAAATCCGGCGCATGGAACAGGCGTCCATTTTGCCACCGGTATTGGCGACCGGTCGGATTTCCAGCGAAATTTCGCGCATCACTCTGGGAAACCTGACGCTGTTGACACTCCCTGGAGAGCTTTTCGTGGAGATCGGCCTGGCGATCCTGGCCCCCACTCCCTCTCCCTGCTGGATAATGTCACACGCCAATGATGCCATCGGTTACATACCTACTGCTGAGGCTTTTGCTGAAGGCGGATATGAGAGCGCCCCTTTCGCTCTCAGCCTGTTGACTCCTGAAGCGGAATCGATCGTGAGAAATGCGGCGCTAGAGCTGTTGAGCCGCAAATGAACGCGATTGAACGCGATTTGAACTTCGAACTTCGCCATTCGTAATTCGAACTTCATATGTCGTCTCTGGACATTGCCATCCTTTGTTCCTATCTGGTTTTCATTGTCGTTCTCGGCCTGAAAAAAGCCCGTGACGTCCACAGCAGTGATGACTACTTGGTAGCAGGGAGAAATCTCGGATTTGCCGTCCTGACGTCGACGCTGGTGATGACAGAACTAAACACGACGACCATGGTCGGTTACTCCGCTTTCGGCTACACGGCCGGATTGTACGCCACCATGCTGCCGCTCGGTTTGATGGCAGGAATGTGGGTGTATGCGATGGTCTTCTCGAAACGGTGGAAGCGAATCAATGCGGTTTCCATCGCGGATTTTTTCGAGCTTCGCTACGGGAAAACCTTCCGGCATTTTGCAGCTTTTCTATTCATCGTCAGCCTCCTGATCAGTTCGGCCACATACCTCAAGGCAGCTTCAAAAGTCTTCAGCCTGGCTCTGGGTTTATCGGAATTCTGGACTGCAGTCATTCTTTACCTGGTCGTTTTCGTTTTCACTATTTCGGGCGGTCTGGTCTCGGTCGCCTGGACCGACCTTGCGTCGCTGCTGGTCACTCTTTTCGGCATTCCGTTGATTCTGATTTTTTCTTACTCGAAGGGAGGAGGATTCACGGGCCTTTCGCAGGTTTTCGATTCCCGCTATCTCGCTTGGCGTACTACCTCGATGATGCACGATCCGTTCCTTCCCTTCTCGCTGGTTCTTGGGATCGTGTTGGGCAATGTGGTCAACGGCCAAGCCTACCCCTGGAATGCGCAGCGCATGTTTGCGGCCAAGGACGAGCAAACGGCGTATCGTTCGATGCTGGCATCAGCCTTCCTGGTCAGCGTACTTTACATGATGCCGATTGCGGCCTGCGCTTTTGTGAGGGTTGGATTTCCCAACCTGAAGGACCCTGAGTATGCCCTGGCCCACGCTGTACTGCACTGGCTTCCCATCGGGCTGAAGGGCTTGCTGCTGGCGGTGATTTTCGCCGTCGCGCAGACGACGGTCGATGGCATCTGGAATACCACCGCGTCAATGATTTCCCATGATGTATATCGCGGCATTCTTAGGCCCGGTGCTTCTTCAGCTCAAATTCTGCGCGTGGGAAAGTGGAGCACGCTCGTTATCGCGCTTTTCAGCTTTGTGGTCTCCCTATGGTTCACACGCGTTCTCGACGGGCTTTACATCTCGGTAATTTTTCGGCTGTCGCTCAATTTCGCTTGTTGGGCGGGGTTTCTCTGGTTTCGAGCCAATCGAATAGCGGCCTGGATCTCGGCTCTTGTAGGGGTGATTCTCGGACTTTACTTCAAGGCCACCATCCCGGGAAATAACTGGATCACTTATATGAATTTGGCCGGCAACGGTCTTCTGTTCACTGGGGGAATTCTCGGGGCCCTATTTTGTAAAGGAAGCGCAGAGGAAGAAAAAGAAAAGATCGCCTTCTACGACAAAGTCGGCGCGCCGGTTTTCGGCGGAAGGCAATATCGGAAGCTGAAAGCTAAACTGTGACAGAGTACGAACCGGGACTGAAAAAGTGGCTTGCCCTGCTCGCGCGGTTATTGTACAGTACTTCTGTACAGAACTGAGAACGGGACATGTCGTGGAAACCACTTACACGCAAGCTCGCGCGAAATTGAAGCACCTCCTCGACGAGGCTGTGGAGTCTCGCGAGCCGGTGATCATACGCCGCCGCAGGGGTGAGGATGTCGCTCTTATCGCAGCGCGTGAACTGCAAGGGCTGCTTGAGACTGCCCATCTACTTCGGTCACCTGAGAACGCTAAGAGGCTGCTGCGCGCTCTTGCGCGAGCTAAGTCGCGAACCGCTCGCCCGGAGTCGGTCGAAAAACTTCGCAAGCAATTAGGACTTGACTAAGAGGAGTAGTCCGAAATCCGCGAGAAGACAGCGGAATGTGATATTTCACACCGAGTTCCGAGATGACCTTCGATACTGGGTGGAGACCGATCGCAGGATCGCGCTAAAGGCGCTTGAAATCGTAGAAGCAATCCTGAGAGAACCTTTTTCCGAAATCGGTAAGCCAGAGCCGCTCAAATATCTGGTGTCTGGCGCGTGGTCACGCCGGCTGACACAAGAACACCGGATTGTGTACTTAGTCAGCAGTGACCGAATTGATTTTCTGCAAGCGAGATACCACTATTAATAACGACACTAGCCTAGTTTCTGTCGCGAAACTCGCCGACGTCAGAGCCCGGAGCGTAAGCGACGGGTCCCGCCGGAGTGACAAAGTCCGCCAGACGAAGATCTGGATCG
>DASYPF010000249.1:0-12084 GCA_036006905.1 Acidobacteriota bacterium | reverse complement strand
CCACGGGGACAAGCCCCGTGGTGGCGGGAGAGGGTAAATTGCTGCAGTTAGTTCCCAATCATGGCTCCATGGGGGCAAGCCCCATGGTGGCCAGTGCTGCGAAGCAGTGCCAGTTGCGAGTTTCGCGACAGAAACTAGCTAGGAACCGTGCCGCGCCGTTCCGTTATGCCGTTTGAGGCTACTGCTGCTACTCCGATTTGATAAGGGCCATCAAATCCCTGGTTGGCGTGAAACACAGACCGCGTACGACAGCAAAAGAAAAGGAAGATTGCGTGCTGTGGAGACTCAATTCGGTTCAGGAGGCTGCATGAGAGCCGTCAGGCACTTGCCAACAGCGCATGGCCTGACGAATGACAATCTTCTGCCTCCTGCCTCCGGTTAATTCCGCGCGCCTTCGATGATCAGCTTCTGCCAGTTTTCCTGGCCTCCCGGGTAGGTATCTGTCTGCGTCCCTAAGATCTGGCCGCGAGGATTTTTCCAGTAGTGATCAAACCCGCTCTGTACTCGGAATTTCTCTCCTGTGTTCGGATTGACGACGTCCTCTACTCCAAGAGTCGCCTTGGAAAATCCCTCCAGACCCGGTTCGCGCGCCTTCTGCTGATATTCGAAAGTATCCGCCATGATCTTGGAGATCTCAGCCTGTGTTCGCGAGACGATGGTGGTGACGTTGCGTACCACTCCCTGCTGCATTGCGGCCCAGTCGGAGTTTATTTCGAAGGACTGAACCATTGTGGGAAGCACCGCTTGTGCCTGTTCCACCTTGGCCGCGGGTGCGACATAACCAAACAGTTTCTCTACGTTCCACAGGCCGCCGCTCTGGTGCTGTACCAATTGGGTGGCAGCAAAGTAATAACCGCTGAACAATTGGCCATTCTTGCGGCAAGTGAAGGAGGCATCTCCGGCGCTCAGCCTTGCGGAAAGCTCCACCTGGCCAAATTGAGCATAGACTTTATTGATGGCGCGCACCGCTTCAGGCCGGTCGCGCACTTCCGTGAAGTTCACGTCGGAATACCCGCGAGCCACCTTCTGCAGCACGTACTCCCTTACAAAATCCGCGCCGGATGTAAAACGCCGGATCATGGTCTGCACTCCGTAGCCGAGTGAATACCACGAGCCTTCATGCAAGCCTCCCATTTCCAGAAGCGGCGAGGGCACCGTGAAAGCGGGAATTTCCGCGTCTCCGCCGGTGACGCGGATGTCCCCCTCGGGGGAACCGGCCTCCCACGCCGGACGCACGTCGACGGCGGCAAAGCGGAACGCGCCCCCGTTGATGCTCCATCCTGCTGGAACTTTCAGGCTGAAGGCCTTTTCGCGGGGATCTTGCCACTGGATGTATTGAAGGGCCGGCTGCTGCTTGATTTTCTCCTCTTTAACGCTGACCAGGCGAAAACTTCCCACGATCTTCGCCACCGTCTCGGCCGACTTACTGAAGCTGGATCGGGGGGCCACGATTGAACAGATGGTCCCCACCGTCCCCTCGGGTTGGAGCGTCCAGACAAAAAGGGACAGCGCCAAGCCGTCTCCAGAAGTTCCGCGCAAGCGCAATGCCGTTGGGCCGGCCGTCTCGACGCGGCCCCACTTTGCTTCGGGACGAAGCTGAGCGGCCACAGCTTCCAGTATGCCGGCCGCCGGCCGCTCGAATAACTGGCCAGCGACGAATAGCGGCCGAAGAGCAATCTGTTCGCCACCTTCCCCTCGAATCTCCACAACACCTTTAGAAGAATTCGATTGCACCTGCCACGTCAGGGGCAACTCAATCCGAAAGCCGATCGGATCCTGATAGGTGCGCCAGGAAGGAGCTTTAGCTTGGGCGCAGCCTGGGGCGCACAGCGGCATGGTCGTCAACAGACAGGTTGAAATCACTTGTACCCACCGTTTTCCGTTTTTCATGACTTCTAGTTCTCTTCTTCAGGAGTTCATGGGAATGAATGCGTCAGGGACGCAAGAAATAGCTCATGTCACGCCAATTATTATGAAACAGAGACAGGTCTTCTGTGAGATTTCTTACTGGATTACGAAATAAAGTGGAATCGTCTTTCGTTTTTGAGTGAAGAACCCGGGCGCTAAACTGTGGCCCAGGGCGAAGCGTAGTCGTGGGATAGCGAAAACTATTAAAACTGCCCGCCCGCCCCTATCTTATCGGCGGGCGACAGATGATCGGAGATTTCAGTTCTATAGGAAACGGCCGCTGCCGCACCTCCATGGTCGCGTTAGCGACCGATGAATTTAGCCCGGCTTTTCAAGGCCGGGTGAACGAATCATTAATGTGTTTTTCGTCGCGTAGCGACGATTGAGCGGGGTTGAATCAATCGTCGCTACGCGACGAGATGTTTTCTTTGTCTTAGAGTCCCGGCCTTGAAAGGCCGGGCTAAAGTCAGACGCCGCTATGCGGCGCCTTGGCACGCTGAAAGCGTGCTTGGCGCGCCGTAGGCGCGCCGTGGAGTTTCTACATTCTCTCACGCTGCGGTGGCGCTGAAGGGCGGTAGTTTGTCCGCGAAGCGGACGAAGAGACGCGCTGTAGCGCGTCTCTACGAGAGCGATCATCGGAGCTGAAGCTAGTTATCCAAGCGGGCCACCTGGTCCTGGCCTGAAACCTCCCGGGCCTGGACCTCCCGCCCCTGCCAGGGAACCCAACAGATGGGCCAATCCGGAGCTGCCAATGCGCTTGAGAAGGAATCCCACCTGGTCGTCGTTGCTCTTCAGCACATTTAAGGCGTCGATTTCCAACTTCGCCCGATCTTTCAGGTTCGTCCGGCTGATATTGGCCGTCTCATTGGCGATGATGTCCGCCTGGGCTTGAGCCGAAGCGTTATCGCCGTTCAGAATCGCTGCCTCGTAGGCTCGCTGAGCCGACTGAAGCACAGTGTCCGCCTGCGGCTGGTGTGCGCTTCGGAACGCTGTAATCAGGGCATTGAGCTGCGTTTCCTGGGTCGATGTGAGGGCCGGCGCACCTGCGTCACTCAGCGCGTGTTTCAAAGGCGCCAGAGCATCGCGCATTCCGGGTCCGCCCATCTGCGCCAGGACCGCAGGCGGCGCCAGCATGCAAAACAAAGAGAAAATATTTACCATCATTCTAACGCGATTCTTTTTCATGATTCTTCCTTTCCAAGTGGAGTCGCAACTCCTGTTATTAAACTTCCTGTGAACGACCTGACTGCTTATTCTGCCGGCTAACGGATCCCGGGACTCTGTGTTGTGCCGGATTCCATGACCTCCTGATCAGCTTGACGTAAAAACTGAAAAGAGGATTACCGGAAAACAGAGGTGGTAGGCAGGAGGCAGAAGAACGTCATCGGTCATCAGTCATCGGTCATCGGTCATCGGTCATCGGTCATCGGTCAGCAGTCATCGGTCATCGGCCAGCAGTCATCGGTCATCAGTTATCTGTTATCGGTCATCGGTCAGCAGTCATCGGTCATCGGTCATCGGTCATCAGTCATCGGTCATCGGTCATCAGTCATCGGTTATCGGTCATCGGTCATCGGTCATCGGCCCTCAGCCATCGGTCATCGGTCAGCAGGTCCACAGGTCAGGTCCGTAAGTACGCAAGTCAACCGGTCTACAACTCAGAAGTTGTATATGACGTAGTGACCTGCAAACCTAATGACCGACTGATGACCGATGACTGATGACTGATGACCGATGACTGATGACTGATGACTGATGACCGATGACCGATGACTGATGACTGATGACTGATGACCGATGACGTTCGTCTGCCGACTGCCCGCTGCTTCCTGCCGCCTGCCTAGAACCGATCTGGCGGCTCTGGCGGCGGACGGCGCGGACCGCCGTGGGGGGGAGGCTCGTTTCCCGGACCACCATACCGAGGAGGCCCGTTTCCCCGACCGGGACTGGAAAAAGGAGGTGGTCCTCCAGGCCTCGGTTGGCGGCGCTGTAATTCCTGCCATTGCGAAGCTGTGAGAGTCATTCGCAGTTTCAGGCTCATTTGCGAGACAGCGCGCGTCAGTGCGGCGCGCGCGGCGACAACCTTTTCGATTGATTCACCGGCTTTGCGCGCGTCCACCTGAGTTTTATCCATCTCGCTTTTCAGCTCCAGCTCGGCGATCATCACTGCCTCGCGCAGCATGATCATGCGATCACGCGACTCGTCCACTGTAGCCCGAATTTGTCTGGTTTGTTCCTCGCTCAGCCCCAGATCTTTGATGATCGGACCGTCCCACCAGGGAAACATGCCTGGTCCCTGGGCCCAAGTGCTGGAACTCATCAGCAGTAGTAAAAGCAACACACGCAAGGCAGTCATTTATTCTCCTCGAAGAGAGACTGAACCGGCTGCACGGCGCCGGGTACGGGATTGGCAGCCAGGGTGAAAACTTCTTGGAACAGTTGCGCATCTGAAACCGAAACAGTCACAAGTTTTGCTTTCGCGTCGCGTACTGGAGAAGGCACGATCAGAAAGATGAGTAATATCATGATTGCGGCGGCAAGCGAAGGCGCCTGCGTAAATCGGAAAGAGCTTGGCCGCTCATCCAGACGCGACAGAATCGCTCGCCTCTGGGCCAGCAGAAACCTCTCCGGCACTTCGGAAATTACCGCACGCACCTGCCGGCGCTGCGCCCGGAGGATCTCCCAGCGACGCGCGCATAACGAACACTCGTCCAGGTGTCTGTCCCGTGGACCCACGCCGTACAATTGGGCTATGAGCTGGTCATCGTTCCAGTGTTTGTCTTTCATATAGATCTCTCAGCTCCTGGCGCAGCTTCCTCACCGCCCGAGCCATGTGGGCCTTTACCGTTCCCACATCCAGTCCCAGGACTTCTCCGATCTCCTCCAGATTCCGGTCTTCTTCATGCCGGAGAATGAACACTGCACGTTGGCGCACAGAAAGTTTCCCGAGGGCCGCCGCCAGCCGCCGCGCGATGTCGCGCGCAAACAGCAGGTCATGCGGGCTCACATTGTCGGTGGGAACAAGCTGAAGAATCGCCTCTTCGTTTCCCCCAGAGATTCTCTGTTGCCAAAATCGCAGGCGCCTCGATCTCAACTGATCGAGGCAAGTATTTACAGCAATGCGCGTCAGCCACTTCGCCGGCTCTTCAATTGGCGCTTCCCTGTTCCGCTCAAGGGCCCGATGGGCTTTGAGAAATGTGTCCTGTGTCGCTGAGTCGGCGTTATCACTATTCCTCAACAGGCGCAGGCAAAGCACATAGATGCGCACCTGTTCTGCCGCCATCCATCGCTCGAAGTCGGCAAGAGTGCTAGTAGCCGCTGGTTTCGCTGTTGCCAGCTCGGCCACTTCGGCTCTCATGACTATCATGACGAGAACGCTTGGAAAGGGATTACAGAGTCTCTGGCATTTTCTTTAAACATGCCGCTTCGATGGAATTTGGGGGCGGTTGTGTTCATAAAAAGCAGCGGTTGGCCGTGCCGAAGAGCCGCAATTGAAGGGAACTCCGCACCCACAGAACCGCGACCGGAAGGGAGCGGCGCGCCAGTGTACGTCGGGTCCACGCCTGCAATCACCCGCGAGCAAGTTTTGCGGATACCTCTCTAATAACTTAAGTTGTTGCGCCGCTCCCTTCCGGTCGAGGCTCTGTGGGTGCTGTTGCTTTCAAATAAGAGGCCGGCAATAAAAATTACGCGATACTCGGAAATTTAAAGAAATTTCCCAGAATGAGCGTACAATAGGACCGGATAACACCAGTTTCCTACAATTGCCTTCGAGGTGACCCATGAAACCGAAAATCTTGGCAGCCACGATGGTTTTCTTGCTTTTGACAGGGTACGCGTGGTCCCAAACACAGAATCCCCCGCCTCCTAACCCAAGTCCGCCCCCGGCAAATCAACCATCAACCCCCAAGCCACAGCAGCCCGCTACTAATCCCCGTCAGAACGACCAGCGCCAGCTCGAACAAGTCATGTTTCTCTTTGGCAAGGTTGTCATGGACGATGGTTCTGCAATACCCGAACCAGTGCCGGTCGAACTGATTTGTAACGGCCACATACGCATGCGGGTCTTCTCTCACAGCAAAGGAGACTTTAGCCTTGAATTGGGCAGCAGGCAGACTGGAGCCATGTTTGATGCAAGCATGTCGGGAAGCGGTGGCGGCATTTTCAACAGCCGGTCCAGTTCCCCCTGGGATGGCGGCTTTGGAGGAGGAGATTACAACGCTGCTCTCGGCCGAGTGGATCTGACCGGATGTGAGTTGCGCGCTTCACTCCCTGGATTTCAGTCCAGCTCGATTTCTCTTGGTTTCCGAAGGGTTTTCGACCGCCCTGACGTAGGCGCAATCGTCTTGCGTCGCTTGGGTAAGGTCGACGGGACAACTGTCAGCTTCAATTCGCTGGCGGCTCCCGAAAAGGCGAAGAAATCGTACGAGAAAGCTCTCAACGAACTGAGCAAGAAGAACCCCGATCGGTTAAAGGCGGCCAAAGAACTGGAGAATGCTGTCAAGGAGTACCCCGCTTATGCGACAGCATGGAATTTGTTGGGAAAGGCGCGACTGGCTATGCAGGACAAAGCGGGCGCCAAACAGGCGTTCGAAAAATCGGTATCGGCCGATTCCAAATATATTGATCCCTATCTTTCACTGGCCGCACTGGAAATGGACCGAGGGAATTGGGCGGAAATTCTCAAGTTGACCACCCAGGTTCAGCAGTTAAACCCCTACGTCACCCATTCACACTTTCTGGCTGCCGTTGCCAACTTTCAATTGGGGCAATTGATTCTTGCAGAAAAGTCACTGCATGAAGTTGAAAATAGCAGCGACGCTCAGCGTTACCCCATGACTCACTATTTGAGGGGAGCAATTCTGGCGAACCGGGGAGATTTTGTCTCCGCCGCGTCGGAGTTTCGCCGCTTTCTGCAAACTAAGCCGGATTCCACTCTGAGCGCCGATGTGAACAAGGCCCTGGCCGAATGGGAGCAGCGCGGGTATATCAAAAGAGAGATTTCGCAAGTGAAAGAGTGAACCGATGACCAGCCATCGGTCGGTCATCAGTCATCGGTGTCGAAGGTCAAAGGTTCCAAGGTCCTGAGCTCGAATAAAACTGATTCACCCTGGACTTTCGACCTTCGACTTTGGACCTATAACATTCGGCTACACTCCCAAGTTAGAGCAACTTGCGGGCCAATCGCGGGTGGGGCCGGCGCGTGTCGAGCCGGAATAATCCTACAGATCGAGCAATCTCCCGGGCTTCGA
Organism: Acidobacteriota bacterium; assembly: GCA_036006905.1. Taxonomy (GTDB): domain Bacteria; phylum Acidobacteriota; class UBA6911; order JACQSX01; family JACQSX01; genus DASXTB01. The sequence continues at coordinate 4,924 of DASYPF010000249.1, read as the reverse complement.
AAAACTCCTCCGGAGAAAGATGGCGGTTGATTTCAGAATAGGCTTGGGCATTCACCTTGCCCGCCGGGTAATACTGATCCATCAAGTTGACATAGGTATCAGGACCAAGTTCCGAAGCGATCCATTCGAGAATGGCACGTGTTTCATCCAGACAACCGGGCATCACCAGATGTCGAATCATCAATCCCCGCTTTGCCAGGCCGTCTTCGTCTAGCCTGAGCTGCCCGACCTGGCGGTGCATGGCCTTGATCGCCGCCCTGGCCGCTTGCGGGTAGTCCTCCGCTTTCATGTACGTCCGGCTACGCTCGGCGGACCAATATTTGAAGTCGGGCATGTAGATGTCGACGATGCCATTCATCATCTCGATGCTCTCCAGTGAATCGTACGCGCTGGTGTTGTAAACAATGGGAAGGTGGAGACCGCCCTCGATGGCTTCGATTACTGCTTCGATGACCTGCGGGACCACATGCTCCGGCGTAACGAAGTTGATGTTGTGACAGCGACGCTGCTGAAGCTCCAGCATCATTAGGGCAATTTCTTCGGGCGTAGATCCGGCGGTAGTTTTTCCGGGTTTGATGGCCTGGCTAATGTCGTAGTTCTGGCAGAAAACGCAGCGAAGATTGCAGTGTGAAAAGAAGATGGTGCCTGAGCCGTTCCATCCTCGCAAGCAGTCTTCCTCTCCAAAATGCGGAAAGTAACTCCCCACGACCGCGTAGCGGCCGGTCTTGCAGGCGGCCCATTTGTCCTCAAGGCGGTTGACGCCGCAATCTCGCGGGCATGCCCGGCAATCAGCCAGCGATTCCACTGCCCCACGGGCTCTTTCGCGAAGTTCCCACGGACTCAGGTTCAGGTATGCCGGCCGAAATGAGGCAGCCACTGGAATCGAGGCCATAGTCGTTTTCCTGTCGCAGTACTCTTTATTTAAGACTAGCACGTCATTCAGTCATCGGCAAACAGCGTTTCGGTTTCGATCTCACTCCCGCTTACGCGGCGGTCCGTGAATTGAAGATCGCGCGCACCACCGAGACGCGCTCTACCTGTCCTTATTGCGCGGTCAGCTGCGGCGTGATCATTCACACGCTGGGTGACAAGGCCAAAAACGTGACCGGGACCACGGTAGTTCACGTCGAAGGCGACCCGGATCATCCCGTCAACCGCGGGACGCTTTGCCCCAAAGGCATCACGCTCAAGCACGACATTGTCAATAGCCAGCGCTTGAAGGCTGCTTGCAGTTCGGCACCAAAGAGCAGCTTGTTCAAATCGCCAATGCGCGCGTTGAATAATTAAAGGAGAACGGATTCTCGCAAGCGGCGGGTGTACGATCCTCCCGGAGTCGGAGGAACGGGCGTCGTTTATGTGCTTGCATTCGGTGATCGGCCCGGGCTTTACGGCTTGCCCAAGAATCCTCGTATTCCGCTGACCGTTACCATCTTGAAGAATGTCATCAAGCCGCTAGGTTCAATTCTGATGGTTGGCGGCCTGCTCGGTGCATTGTTTCACTTCATTCGATACGGGCGTAATGAGGCGCCGGGGATGCGAGCGTCAGAATCGCAGCGTACAGAGCCGCAACCCAATCATAGAGACGCACCATAAGGGCAGCCACAGAGCCGCGACCGGAAGGAAGCGGCGCGCCAGAGTGGTCTCTACGAGGTCTTGCCTGCAATGGGCGAGATATTGGCGGTTATAGCATTGTGCAACTAACTCATATTGCCGCGCCGCTCCCTTCCGGTCGCGGTTCTGCGGCTGCCTGCATGCCGTGCTTGGTGTGCCTATGGCGCGCCCTCGAGTTTGGACATGTCAACGGGCGCCCCGGGGAGGTCCAATCGATGAATCAGACAAACGTTGGCTCCGAATATCTCGGCCAGGCTCAAATTGCCAGGCTTGCCGCCGAGCGCGAAGACGTTGCGATTGATGACCTGATTGTTCGCCACACCTCGAAAGTCCGAATGACGCACTGGCTGGTCGCCATTTTCTTCTTCCTTTCCCTGCTCACCGGCTTTGTGATGTTCACGCCGTACTTTGCCGGGCTGGCGGGAATTTTCGGCGGTGGGCCAATGGTGCGGCTGCTGCATCCCTGGTTTTCCCTTGGCTTCGTCGTTGCAGTTTTCTTTCTGTACAACCAATGGAAGGAGCGCATGAAGAAGGAGCTGGCGATGAGGAATGGCGGCGCAGGCCGTCGAGCTTGCCACTGAAAGCACTCACTGGAAAGAGGTGATCGCATCATATTGGAACGGTGACGCGGCAACCCAGCATCTTTTCTTTGCGCGCGCCTTCTTGCAGCCCTATCTTGAACTTCTAGCCGGCATGAAAACACCGCCGGCTGTTGCGACTGCCTCACTCTCTGGCGCTATCAGCGCATCGCATGCGTTCACTGCCGTGAGGAAGATCCTTACAAGCTTCCTTGCTATTCCGCCGAGCAAATCCCCAACGTTCGAGTCGAATGCTGCGATTCCTGCAATCGTTACATCAAGTCGATCGATCTCCCCAAAAACAACCGTTTTGTCCCGCCCGTTGACGAACTAGCCGCTATCCCGCTCGATCTCTGGGCGCAGGAGAAGGGCTACGTAAAAATCAGATGCAATCTTGCAGGGATGTGAGCGCGGTCCCACTCGGTATAATTAGCGTAAAGGATCTGGGCGCAAATGAACGCGGATTAACCACAAAGGGCACAAAGGACACAAAGGGGGTTGAAGGCTGAAGTATGAAGGCTGACGCTAAGCGCAGAATCCCAAATTCATTAGCCTTCATAATTCAGCCTTCAACCCCTCGTGTCCTTTGTGCCCTTTGTGGTTAATTCAATCCGCGTCCATCGGCGTTGATACGTAGCCGAACATTCAAAAGAAATGAACCACGAAGGAAACAAAATGCCGAAAAAAGTTCGCTGGGGAGTGCTGGGAGTTGCAAATATCGCAGTAAAAAAGGTGATCCCAGCCATGCAGCAAGGCCAATGGTCTGAAATCATTGCAATTGCTTCCAGGGATCGAACTAAGGCTCAGCAGGCCGCGCAACAGCTTGGCATTGCCAAGGCCTACGGATCTTACGATGAGCTTCTGGCCGATCCGGAAATAGAAGCGATCTACAATCCACTGCCCAACCACCTACACGTGAAATGGTCCATACAAGCCGCCCGATCAGGCAAACACGTTTTGTGCGAGAAGCCGATCGCCTTGAGCGCCGAAGAAGCTCGCCAATTGCTTGCGGCCCGCGAGCCAAGCGGCGTGCTCATTCAGGAAGCGTTTATGGTCCGGCATCATCCTCAGTGGATTGCCACAAGGGATCTGATTCGGTCCGGCCGCATAGGCGCGCTGCGGGCAATTTTTGGATTCTTCAGCTACTCGAATCGCGATCCTAAGAACATCCGCAATATTCCGCAAGACGGCGGCGGTGCGCTGATGGACATCGGTTGCTATCCTATCGTCACTTCTCGGTTCGTTTACGGAGAAGAGCCGCGAAGGGTGTTCGGACTAGTGGAGCGAGATCCGGAAATGAAAATTGACCGCCTTACTTCCGCCATACTGGATTTCCCTTCCGGCCAAGCCATCTTTGCCTGCAGCACTCAATTGGTTCCCTACCAACGGATGCAGTTTTTTGGCACAACAGGCCGCGTCGAATTGGAGATTCCATTCAATGCTCCGCCAGATCAGCCTTGCCGCATTTTTATCGATGACGGATCAGACTTGCGTGGCGGAGGCATTCGCATTCAGGAGTTTGAAGTGTGCAATCAGTACACTATTCAGGCAGATAACTTTTCGCGGGCCATCCACGAGGGTGGGAATCTTCCTTATCCTTTAGAAGATTCCGTCAAGAACATGGCCGTCATCGATGCAATCTTTCGTTCGGCAGGATCGGGAAAGTGGGAAGCGCCGGGGATATAGGTCATCGGCCATCGGCCATCGGCCATCGGTCATCGGTCATCGGTCATTTTCGCTTGGCATAGATCAAGACCCTATTTTTGACGCAAACTTTTCGGTTAGAATTTGATGGGAGAAATCATGCGCTATTTGGTACGCGCCAGAGTAAAACCAGGCAAAGCACCGGCCCTTTTGAAGGCCATCGAAAGTGGCACATTGGGTCTGGGCTCGATTGCCGGTGATGAATACCTGCGCGACATGCTCCAGGCTCGCCATCTGGATGACGGCACGGTTCGCTGGGTTGAAGTCTGCTTCTGCTGGACGCCGCTGCAGGAAGAACGGCCTTACTGGGAAGAGTATTTTGAGCTGGTCACGATCCAGGATGCTCATGACCGGCGCCGCTGCCGGGATGAGAACGGAACGGAGCCCTGGGCCTGTTGCGATTGCGACTGTACGGAGCGTCTGGAAGCCAGGATGGAAAGTTGGGGTCAGCCGTTTTTAGAAATGTTGAAGCACCCGTGATCAGGTCATCCGTCATCGATCATCGGTCATCGGTCACCGGTCATCGGTCACCGGTCATCAGTCACCGGTCATCGGTCATCAGTCATCGGTCATCAGTCATCGGTCACCGGTCATCAGTCACCGGTCATCGGTCATCAGTCATCGGTCATCAGTCATCGGTTATTAACCCTAGCCCGGATTATTCACAATCTCTTGTCGGGACAAAGCGAGCCGCGCAGCGGTGTAGAGAATTGTAGTCGAGGCCGTGAGGCCTCGGTCAGGTGTCCCCGAAAAATGACGAGCCGCGTAGCGGCGACAGTCTGACCGAGGCCTCACGGCCTCGGCCTGTCCGCGAAGCGGACCAATAGCAGTAGCCGGGGGTGCCGACGCGCAAAGCGCGAGGCACCCCCGGTCGCCGATTCCCAAAATAATCGGACCGTGCTAGCGGTCCCACTTTCCTCGTTTTTTCTTTGCACACTCCACGCCAGACTCCTGCGTTGAAGTCAACGGGGTTGAAGAGCACGTACATTTCCTTACCTCACAAGACAAAAACATCACCTGGGACGGACGCG
>DASYPF010000248.1:0-15131 GCA_036006905.1 Acidobacteriota bacterium | reverse complement strand
GTGGCAAGTACCCCAGCTCGCGGGGGCACATCGGACAGTAAAGATTGCACTTTGACGTGTTCTCGATGATCAGATTGATTGGCGCAGCATCTCCCACGTCGGTGCGACGCAGAAGGTAAGCCTTCAGCAGATGCAGGCGATTATGAAACTGGCTTAGGCTCATTGAAGGTAAGGTTGCGCTAAATCAATGAAAACAAATAATTAAAAGACATCAATACCGTAGCATAGAGGATTGCTAGTGTACAGTGTAATCATCGTCGTTTCTATCCCGCTGGTAAACCTGGAACTTACGGCGAAGACGCTGCATCCGCCACTGCTGGTACTTTCCTCTCCAGAGCAGGGGCGAGATCCAGCCCTTCAGGTAAATCAGTCCGAACAGCATGCCTCCCAGGTGGGCCAGATGCGCAATCGGTCCGCCGGGAGCCTGTAGGGCCGAGATGAAAGCAACCACCCCCAAGCCGGTGACAAAATATTTCGCCTTGATCGGGACGATGAAATAAAGCAGCAGCATTCGATTCGGAAACATCATGCCGTAAGCTAGGAGGACGCCATAAATAGCCCCGGATGCTCCGATGGTGACTTGCGGGCTGGTCGGATTGACTATGACCGAAAGAAGACCGGCGCCAATTCCGGTCAAAAAATAATAACGAAGGAAGAATCGCGGTCCCCAGTAACGCTCCAAATCCGAGCCGAACATCCATAGGCCGAACATGTTGAACAAAATGTGCGTGAATGGCCCGTGCAAAAAGAGGTAGGTGCCTAACTGCCAGAAGAAGAACTTATGAGTGACCAGGAGAGGGCTGAGCCCGAACATCATCAACATCTCGGGCGCCAACTGCTGCATCAGATAGACGACTACATTGGCAATGATTAGATACTTAACGGCTGGTGTGATCGGCGGGCCGAAGGAAACCTGGTAGCGAGGGTCGCGCATTACTCAATTGCGGATCATTCCAATTGCGGATTGCGGATTGCGGATTGCGGATTTAGAAGAACATCCGTGGTTCATCTTGCGTCCTTTACAAGTGCTCTATAGGTTGGCCCTTGGATTGAGAACAACTGACCACGGACGACTGACGACGGACGTTTTCAAAAATCCGCAATCCGCAATCCGAAATCCGCAATTGGACAAGTGCTCCATGAGCTGGCCCTTGAATTGAGAACAACGAACCACGGACGACTGACGACGGACGTTTTCAAAAATCCGCAATCCGAAATCCGCAATCCGCAATGGGACAATTCGCAATCCGCAATCGAACTACGTCCCTTCTTCCCAACTCTCCAAGTATCGCTTCTGTTCGTCGGTGAGGGTATCGATTGCCACTCCCATGCTGGCAAGCTTCAGGCGGGCAATTTCCTGATCGATCTCGCGAGGAACCGGATACACCTGTGGATTCAGCCTTCCCTTGTTTTTCACAAGATACTCAACAGCGAGGGCCTGATTGGCAAAAGACATGTCCATCACTGATGCCGGATGCCCTTCGGCGCTGGTTAGGTTGATCAGTCTTCCTTCTCCCAAAAGATAAACGCGCCGGCCATCCTTGAGTTGATACTCATCTACAAACTCTCGCGTGGCGCGTTTGGCCTTCGAGAGGGACTCCAATGCTGGAATATCTAATTCCACGTTAAAGTGGCCGGAGTTGCACACCACTGCTCCGTCCGGCATTGCTTCAAAATGCTCCTTGCAAATGACGTTCTTGTTTCCCGTCAGCGTGACAAAGATACGGCCGATCTTGGCAGCTTCTCTGATGGGCATGACACGGAATCCGTCCATCACTGCTTCCAGCGCTTTGACCGCGTCTATTTCGGTGACGATGACATTGGCTCCCATGCCCCGGGCGCGCATTGCCACTCCCCGGCCGCACCATCCGTAACCGGCAACGACCAGATTTGTGCCGGCCAGCAGCAAATTGGTAGCACGAATGATGCCGTCGATAGTGGACTGCCCCGTGCCGTACCGATTGTCAAACAGATGTTTCGTCTCCGCATCGTTGACTGAGACCACCGGGAATTTCAGCACGCCGTTCTTTGCCATACTGCGAAGGCGGATCACTCCTGTGGTGGTCTCTTCGGTTCCTCCGACAATATTGGGGATCAACTCGCTTCGCTCGCTCAGCACCTGCGTGACTAGATCGGCGCCGTCATCCATAGTGACGTGCGGCTTGTGTTCGAGCGCTGCCTTGATGTGATTGTAATAGGTAGTGTTGTCCTCTCCTTTGATGGCGTAAACAGAGATCCCGTAATCCTGAACCAGCGACGCGGCAACATCGTCCTGGGTACTGAGCGGATTGGAAGCGCACAAACAAAGGTCGGCGCCGCCGTCTTTTAAAGTGCGCGCCAGGTTTGCCGTTTCCGTTGTCACATGCAAGCAGGCGGAAATGCGCAGCCCGTTTAACGGCTTTTCCCGTTTGAAGCGGTCTCGAATCTGTTGCAGCACGGGCATGCAATTGTCAGCCCATTCAATGCGCAGCTTTCCCTTTTCACTCAGTTTGATGTCTTTAATGTCGTACTGTTTGATTTCAGTCGGCACGTTTTTGAATTCTCCAGTTTTTAAAATATGATACCCCGAAGGCCCAAAGAAAAAAACTTCACCGCGAAGGCGCGAAAAACGCAAAGAAAAACCTTTGTAGGGTTGTAGAGACGCGGCGTGCCGGCGTCTGAGCTAAGACGCGATATATCGCGTCTTGGTGCGCTTTCAGCGTGCCCTGCGCCGCACAGCGGCGTCTGACTTTAGCCCGGCCTTTCAAGGCCTAACAATTATACGCATTTGGCGCACAAACGCCGAAGGTGTGCGCAGCCCGCGGAGCGGGCGACGGCGTAAAGCCCCGGGTGGAGCGTAGCGGAACCCGGGTTACGCGGTTCATCACGAGTTTGAGAGCCCGTGAAACGGGCGACGGGCCTTTGTTGTGGGAAACTCCGCTGCCCTTACGGGGCTACCTAATGCTCTCCTCTGTATCCCCGGGTTCCGCTTCGCTCCACCCGGGGCTTTACACCGCCGCCCGCTTTGCGGGCTCTGAGCGCCTGACATCTCGTCGCGTAGCGACGATTGATTCAAACCGGATTCAATCGTCGCTAACGCGACGAAAAACCCATTAATGATTCGCTCACCCGGCCTTAAAAGGCCGGGCTAAATTCATCGGTCGCTAACGCGACCATGCAGGTGCGACGGCGGCCGTATCCTACAAGAACTGAACAATGTCCAAACTCCAGAGACGCGATGTATCGCGTCTCTACGAATTGGCTGCGGCTCCCAGGTTGCTTCGCGTTCTTCGCTCTTTCGGGGTGAAGCTTTTTCTTTGTGCCTTCGCGGCGAAGTTCTTTCCTAGCGAATTGCCGCAACTTTGTTTTCGCTCTTAACGCCGAAAGCGTTGCGCAGCACGTCAACTTTATCCAATGCTTCCCAAGTGAACTCTGGCTCGCTGCGCCCGAAATGTCCAAATGCGGCTGTCTTTTTAAAGATGGGACGGCGCAGATCCAGGCTTTCGATTATTCCCAACGGGGTAAGCTTGAACGTCTCGCGCACCGCGCGCTCCAGTTTTTCTTCATCAACCCGCCCGGTTTCCTTTGTGTCAATCAGCACTGATACCGGATCTGCCACGCCGATGGCGTAAGCCAATTGCACCTGACACCGATCGGCCAGTCCTGCCGCGACGATGTTCTTGGCAATGTACCGCGCCATGTAGCTGGCCGAGCGGTCCACTTTCGAAGGATCTTTGCCGGAAAATGCGCCGCCGCCGTGACACGCCATCCCGCCATAGGTATCGACGATGATCTTGCGGCCGGTGACACCACAATCGCCCTGGGGACCGCCGGTGACGAAACGTCCAGTGGGGTTGATGTGAACCACTGTCTTCGAATCGATCATCTCGGCGGGAATTGCCTCTCGAATTATTTTGGCTTCAATTTCCGATCTCACATCGGCAATATTGATTTCGGGGCTGTGCTGGGCGGAAACAACGACAGTGTTTACACGGCGCGGGTGTGTTCCCTGGTATTCAATCGTGACTTGAGACTTCCCGTCCGGTCGAAGCCATTCGAGGGTTCGCTGGCGGCGTGCGGCCGAGAGTCGACGGGTCAGGCAGTGGGCCAGGGTGATGGGCAGGGGCATGCACTCGCTTGTTTCATTGCAGGCAAAACCGAACATCAGACCCTGGTCTCCGGCTCCGCCCGTATTGACTCCCATGGCGATGTCCGGTGACTGCTTGTCGATGGATGAGATTACAGCGCACGTGTCAGCGTCAAATCCAAACTTGGCGCGCGTGTAGCCTACTTCCCGGATGGTATCCCGAACGATCTTCGGATAATCGATTGTTGCCTTGGTCGTGATCTCACCCGCGACAAAAACCAGCCCCGTTGTTACCAACGTCTCACAAGCAACACGGCCCAGGGGATCCTCAGCCAGAATAGCATCCAAAATGGAATCCGAGATTTGATCGGCGATCTTGTCAGGGTGTCCTTCGGTGACCGACTCGGAAGTAAATAAGTACTTCTTCTCTTTCACTGCCATGCTCTTTCTCCTAGGAACGCCTTGCCATGTCCGCGTGGAAAATTAAATCGAGCGCCAAGCAAACAAGTGACTCCAAGGGACACGGTCTGGGAGCGTCAACTAAAATTGCAAAGCTAACACAGGGTTATGTTTTGGGTCAATGAAAAGGTCGGCCTTACTGCAGGGAATTTCGAATTACGAAGTGCGAATGTCGAATGGTCCAAGATCGAAAGAGCAAAATCGAAAGGGCAATGGCAACAGCCCTGGTCTTTTACATTTCTGTAAGATTCGACTTTTAGAATTCTTCTTGTAGCTTTGGAATTTCGGTTCGTTCGACATTCGCACTTCGTAATTCGAAATTTTCATGCTCGAGGATGAAATTGGTCGTAGATCCGCCGCATTCGCTCCTGCGTTACATGCGTGTAGATCTCCGTCGTTGAAATATCTGCATGGCCCAGCATCATCTGCAGGGAGCGAAGGTCGGCTCCATGTTCAAGCAGGTGCGTGGCAAAGCTGTGGCGCAGGATGTGGGGTGAAAGCATTTTGCTTATGCCTACGCCCTTTCCATGGTTCTTCAGCAGGTCCCAAAACCGCTGGCGCGTGAGCCTTTTTCGCTGTTGGCTCAGGAACAGAAAATCGCTGGCCACCCCTTTTAAAAAGAGGGGCCGTCCTTTTTTTAAGTATTCTGCGATCCATCGTCCCGCCGTTTCCCCTAAAGGAACAATGCGCTCCTTGTTTCCCTTCCCCACGCACCGTACATACCCGACGCCGATGTTAACGTCTTCCAGTCGCAGGCTGACCAGTTCGCTTACCCGTAGGCCGGTGGCGTAAAGCAGTTCGATCATGCTTTTGTCGCGCAGGCCATGGCGTGTAGAAACATCAGGCGCCGCCAATAGCGCATCTACTTGCGCTTGGCTTAAATACTTGGGAAGGCGATACCATGTTTTCGGGCTCTCAAGGTTCTCCGTGGGGTCCTGCTTTATCTTTCCATCGAGCAAAAGAAAACGGTAAAAAGCCCGCAAGCTGACCGTCAGACGGGCAATGGATCTGCCTCCCAGTGATTGTTTCTGTCTGAAAAGAAACTCGACCAGATCCGGGTGGCGCAAATTCAAGTAATCCCACTTATGTCCGGTCAAAAAGGCTCGCAGTTTTTCAAGATCGCGGCGATAGGCAAAGATAGTATTCGGACTCAACCCTTTCTCTACTTTCAGGTACGAGCAGAACTGATCAAGAATTTGGTCCATGCTCATGATCGTCAGGAATTGGCCGCGAATGGACGCGAATGCTTCTTCAGGGGCTAGGGGTTGGGGGCTAGGGGCTAGGGAGCGGGGGCTGGGGGCTGGAAATTGCGGATTTCGGATTGCGGATTTTGTAGGCTATCAGCCTTCAGCAGTCAGCGGTCAGCTTACTTTAGCTGATCGCTGACGGCTGATTGCTGCAACCCGCAATCCGAAATCCGCAATCCGAAATCCGCAATTTCCAGCCCCCAGCCCCCAGCCCTAGCCCCTAGCCCCTGAAGGAACATTCGCGTCCATTTGCGGCCAATTCTACCTGCGTTCGGTGACGCTTGCGGATTTATCTTTTATACTTAGTCGAATGTCGAGTTCTATCGACAAGGCTGCCACGCCGGCAGATCTGGGAGCAGAAGTGACAAAGGACGCATCCCCAAACCTGGTGCGCTCGGCCAGCCAGGTGAGCGTATCAGTGATGGCCAGCCGCGTCCTCGGTTTGGTGCGCGAACAGGTTTTTGCCGCCCTTTTTGGCGCCGGTTTTGAATACGACGCTTTTATCACGGCATTTCGCATTCCTAATTTACTCCGCGATCTGTTTGCAGAAGGTGCCCTCTCATCCGCCTTCGTAACAACCTTCTCACAGTATCTGACAACCAAGGGAAGGCAGGAAGCTTTCCGGTTATCAAATCTGGTTGCTACCGCATTGATGCTGACCCTGGGAGCGATCACCATTTTGGGCATTATCTTTGCGCCGCAACTGGTAGATTTAGTCGCTTACGGATTTGCTGCCCAACCCGGCAAAAAAGAACTTACCGTTGAGCTCACGCGCGTGATGATGCCGTTTATTCTACTGGTCGCACTTGCGGCGAAGGCGATGGGGATCCTCAATGCGTGCGACCGATTCGCCATACCCGCAATCGCGTCGGCTTTCTTCAATATCGGATCGATTGTCGGTGGTTTGTTGTGCGCTTTTGTCATCGGACCTTATGTTGGCTTGCGTCCAATTGTGGGAATGGCCATCGGTACGCTGATTGGCGGCGGACTTCAGTTTGCCGTCCAGTGGCCTAGCCTGAGGACGGCCGGTTTCCGTTACCGCCCGATGTTAAGTTTTACTGATCCGGGGGTGAGGCAGATCATCAGGCTGATGGGTCCAGCCGTCATTGGAACTGCGGCAGTTCAAGTAAATGTGCTCGTCAACAGCAATTTTGCTTCCACGATCGTAGACGCCGCAGGGCGCCACCTGGATGGCCCGGTATCCTGGCTCAGCTATGCCTTTCGCTTGATGCAATTCCCTATTGGAGTTTTCGGCGTCGCCATCGGAACGGTGACCTTGCCTGCAATCTCACGCAGCGTGGCCAGGAACAACATCGCCGAATTTCGGGAAACACTTTCGCGATCGCTGGGCCTGGTCTTTCTGCTATGCGTTCCGTCCGCCGCCGGCTTGGCGGTGCTTGGCAGCCCCATCATTGCCGCGATTTACCAGCACGGTAAATTTTCCGCCCTCGATACCGCACAGACGGCGGCGGCGCTTAAGTTTTATGCGGTCGGATTGGCCGGTTATGCGGCCATCAAAGTGCTTGCCCCTGCTTTTTATGCCCTGGACGACGCACGCACTCCAATGCTGATCAGCCTGGCTTTGATTGCCACCAATGTCGCGCTGAACTGGGCATTCCTTCGCGTCCTCCATTTTGGTCATCGCGGTCTGGCGCTTTCCACCTCCATTGTTGCCTTGCTGAATTTTGCTATCCTTCTTTCCCTCATGCGGCGGCGTATCGGGCGTATCGAAGGGCGGCGATTGTTGACTTCGCTTGGAAAAATTTCCGCGGCATCAGGATTGATGGCGCTCACCTGCTGGACAGTTTCTCATCTTGTTGCAAGGATGGCCGGAAGCGCCGGCTCTTTTGCTTCTATCGTCAACGTCGGTGTGGCAGTTCCCATCGGTGTCATTGTGCTATACGCCTCTTGCAGGATTCTGCGGGTACAGGAGCTCGATCTGCTGGTCGAAGCCCTCGCCAGGCGGATGGGGAGAAGATCATGAAATTGTCGGAAATAGCCCAGCGGCTTGATTGCAAGCTCCAAGGCAACGGAGATATTGAAATCTCGCGCGTCATCGGAATAGAAAAAGCAAGGCCGGGCGATCTCAGTTTTATCTCTAACAAGAAATATTTTCCCTATTTGAAGACGACTCAGGCTTCAGCCGTCATCCTCAGTCCTGAGGTGCCGCCTGTTGCCATGCCTACCCTGCGCACTTCTAATCCTTATCTCGCCTTTGCGCGCGCGATCGAATTCTTTTACCAGCCCCCTGCTCCCGAAGAGGGAATCCACCCGACGGCGGTGATTCATCCCAATGCCAAAATTTCCAAAGGCGTCAACATCGGGCCCAATGTCGTTATCCGAGACGGCGTCGAAATCGGACCAGGTGTTTCCGTTCACGCTAATTGCACGATCTATCCACATGCTCGTATTGGTGAAGATTCCGTGATCCATTCCAATGCGGTAGTGCGCGAATATGTGCAGATTGGCAGGCGATGTGTTATCCAGAATGGAGCCATCATTGGGGGCGACGGCTTCGGATTCGCCCCGGCAGGAGATGGGACTTACTACAAGATTGTGCAGTCCGGGATCGTGGTGCTGGAAGATGATGTCGAAGTGGGCGCCGGCACCACAATCGATCGGGCGACTGTGGGTGAAACAAGAATTCGGGCGGGAGCAAAGCTGGACAATCTGGTTCAGATCGGTCACGGTTGTGACGTAGGAGAAAATACCGTGCTCGCCGCGCAGGTGGGGCTTGCTGGAAGCACTACAGTCGGTAAAAACGTGATGCTGGCCGGCCAAGTTGGAGCCGCAGGCCACTTGCGGATCGGCGACCGTGTAATTGCAACGGCCCAGACCGGTATCCCTCATTCGGTGGAAGACAATCAAGTCATTTCTGGATATCCAGCAATTGACAATACCCTATGGCGAAAAGCCAGCGTCGTTTTCCCCAAGCTTCCTGAAATCCAGAAGCGCATCCGAGAGTTGGAAAGAATTGTGGAAGAGTTGAAAAAGAAGCTGGGGTAGGAAAATTGCGGATTGTGGGGTTGTGAAAACGTCCGTTGTCCGTGGTCCGTCGTCCGTTGTTCTCCATACACTAGCGGTTCCGCGTTCCGAGTTCCGGGTTCAAGGTTCAGGTTTCGTGATACGCGAGATTGGGACTTGAAACTTGGAACGCAGAACCCGGAACCTTGGACTCGAAACCCTGAACTCTGGACTCGGAGACTACAGCCAACGGACAACGGACAACGGACGTTTCACAACGCTAAATTCGCAATCTGAAATCGACAATCCGCAATTTTAGACTGGATGAATTCTCCATGAGGCGTTCCTGTGGTTGTGGCTGCCTGACGCAGACAATTGGCGTTATCCTTCTCGGGGCGGTTCTCTATCTTCTGCATCCCTGGATCCTTCCGCTCTTTGGAAACTTCCTGCTCCGCTCCGATCCACTGCAAAAAGCGGACGCGATTGTGGTCCTAAGTGGAGCTTATACCACTCGTTCCCAAGAAGCTGCGGCGCTTTATCACCAGGGTTGGAGCCCGAGGATTCTGTTAACTCGCGAGATTCCGCCGGATGATTTTTATGGACTGAGACAAAAAGGGATCTTGTTGCCTGAGAGCATCGACCTCAGCCAGCAAGTTCTGGAAGGTCTGGGAGTTCCCCGCTCTCAGATTTGGCGCCTGGATACACCCGTGGATAACACCGATCAAGAGGCCAAGCAGATCGGCGAGTTCTTAAAGCGTCAAAAAGTCCGGCGAATTATTGTACTGACATCTAAAACCCACAGCCGCCGGGCCTGCCTTGTGTTTCACCATTACCATGACAAGGACTTCCAAATCATCTGCCGTTACAGCTTCTTCGATCCTTTTGATCCCAAAACCTGGTGGAAGAGGCGAAGAGATATGCGTGATCTGATCTTTGAGTATCAAAAACTGGCAGTTTACGAAATTCAATTTTTGCCGCGATTGTTCTCGAGGTGAGGAAGCATATGGGCCGCAAATGAACGCGAATGCTTCAATTGCGGATTTCGGATTGCGGATTGCGGATTTTCAAATGGGGTGTCAGTGGTCCGTAGTGCGTAATTCGCTTCAATTCACCAGTCCATGAGAAGCAACGGACGACGGACAACGGACGTTTTCATAATCCGCAATCCGAAATCTGCAATCCACAATTGAAACATCCGCGTTTATTTGCGGCTATATTCTTTACGATCACTCATAATAATCCAACCCCAGGTGCGTTATCTGATCTTCGCCGCGTAGAAACCGCAACGTGTTTTTCAGCTTCATCAACTGAATGAATAGATCGTGTTCCGGATAGAGTTCCGGTGCGCACATGGGGCTCTTGAAATAAAACGATAGCCATTCCTGAATTCCTGACATGCCGGCGCGGCGGGCCAAATCCAGAAACAGGATCAGATCCAACACCAGTGGAGCGGCCAGAATACTGTCGCGGCAGAGAAAATCGATCTTGATTTGCATCGGATAACCGAGCCAGCCAAAAATATCCAGGTTGTCCCAACCTTCTTTGTTGTCACCGCGCGGAGGGTAATAGTTGATTCGAACCTTGTGGTAAAAATTCTTGTACAGGTCCGGATACAGATCCGGTTGCAGGATTTGATCCAGCACCGAAAGCTTGCTTTCTTCCTTGGTCTTAAACGACATCGGATCGTCAAGTACTTCACCGTCGCGATTGCCGAGAATGTTGGTGGAAAACCAGCCATGAAGACCCAGCAGCCGCGCTTTCAAGCCAGGAGCCAGAATTGTCTTCATCAGCGTCTGGCCGGTTTTGAAATCCTTTCCACAAATTGGCACGCCGTGTTTCTTGGCCAGCGTCATCATCGCCGGCACGTCCACGGTTAAATTGGGCGCGCCATTTGCAAACGGAATTCCTGCAGTAATCGCCGCGTAGGCATAAACCATGCTGGAAGGGATCGAATCGTGGTTCTGCTTCATCGCCTTCTCGAGTTTTTCCGGGGTGGAATGAACATCCTCCGGCTCGAGGAAGATCTCGGTGCTGCCGCACCAGATCATCACCATGCGGTCGAGCTTATGCTGCTTGCGGAACTTTTCGATGTCATCTTTCAACTGCTCGGCCAGCTCAAGTTTGCTTTTCCCCTTCTTTACGTTGGTGCCGCTGATGCGAGTTACATATTTGGAATCGAATACCGCTTTCCACGGTCGGATCGCTTTTAACTCGTCTTTCACAGAGCTGACCAGTGTCTGTTCCAAAACCCCAGCCTTGAGCGCCGCTTGATGGGCGTCATCGGGGATCGGGTCCCACGCGCCAAAGTAAAGGTCCTTCAAACCGGAGAGCGCAACGAAGTCTTTAATCATCGGGACATTGCGGCCGGTGCGCTTTCCCAGACGGATTGTTCCCATCTGTGCCAGTGAGCCGAAGGGCTTAGCCAGGCCCTTCTTCACCGCCGCGATACCGGCAATGAAAGTGGTGCTCACCGCTCCCAGACCGACCAGCAAAACCCCCAGCCGGCCCTTGGCCGGCTCAATGTGTCTTCCTTTTGAGTGCATTCCCGCCTCCAAAAACAGGGAATCTTAGCGCAAGAACGCAAAGGGCCACATCAAGAAAATGAATTGAAGGTCAATCGGTCAAAGGTCGAAAGTCGAAGGTCATGACCTTCAAACCTGAAGTGGCGTTATTTGACTCGTGGCTTTCTACGAGCGCTGGACAAAGCACAGCCATCAACCTGTATTTAGAGGCCGTGAGGGAGCACGGGGAAAATATCGTTCACGAAGGAAAGACAGCGGATCTCAAGTCAGATTTTGAAGGTCATAACCTTCGACTTTCGACCTTCGACCTTCGACTCATATTCCCAATCCTTCCTGACTGTTGCGGTTTATTTTGTGTGCCTACTCCACCACAATTTGAGACAGGTCGCCCACCTGGCGAAACAGACGGGAAATTGTTTGCAGCAGGCGCAGTCGGTTCTGGCGCAGTTTGGGATCGTCGGCCATCACCAGAACCTTGTCAAAGAAAAGGTCCAGTTGTGGTCTCATCGTGGCCATCATTTTCAACGCATCGTAATACTTCCCCTCACTAATCTTCGTCTGAATTTTCGGCCCGACCGTAGTGACTTCGCGGTACAGATCCCGTTCAGCGGGCTCCTTGAGAAGCTCGTCTTCCACGCGTTGGCTGTCTCCCGAATGGCCGGCCAAAATGTTGTTGATGCGCTTAAATGACACAGCGATCGCCTCAAAGTCCGGTTCTTGACGAACCGTCTGTACCGCCTCAGCGCGGTAATAGAGATCCAGCAGATTGTTGTAGCCGGTTTCGACCACCGCATTGATCACGTCATACCGCAGCCCCCTCTCGGTAAAAAGGTGTCGCACCCGAGCGTCGATGAACTGAAAGAGGTCCTTTAGCACTTCATCACGCTTTCTTGTGATCCGGTCGCCAAACAAATCCAGCGACCGGTTTAAGAGCGCGAGCAAAGAAAAGGAAAGCGGCGCCTCGATGGTAATTCTTACGATTCCCTGGCAAAGGCGCCGGAGCGAAAACGGATCGCTCGAGCCGGTTGGCACAATTCCAATTCCGAACGAACCGCACAGCGTGTCCGTCTTGTCAGCCAGCGACAAAAGCCGGCCAATGCGGGAATCCGGGATGGCGTCATCCTGCGAGACCGGCCGATAGTGCTGATAAATCGCTTTCCATACCGATTCGGGATAATTCTCAGCGCGCGCGTAAAGGCCGCCCACAATTCCCTGCAGCTCGGTGAATTCCCTCACCATTTCTGTGGTCAAATCGGTTTTGCAGAGCTGCGCCGCAGTGTGCAGGTCGTTGAGTTCGGTTAGCGACGTGGCTTCGGCTAACAGCTGGGCTAACAAATCGAGCCGGCGCACTTTGTCTCCATAGCTGCCCAGCTTCTTCTCAAAGAGCACATGCTCAAGCAGCTCTATGCGCTCTTCCAGTTTTTTGCGTCGATCAAAGTCGCGATAAAAAGCGGCATCTTCCAGCCGGGCACGCAGCACGCGCTGGTGGCCTTTGCGAATCTTCTCAGTGGATATCGTAGCCGTATTGAGGACCGTCAGAAAATAAGGTTGGATTTTTCCTTTCCTGTCGGTGACGGCAAAGTACTTCTGATGCCGCTTCAGCACCGTGATCAGGATTTCCTCAGGAAGTTTGAGGAACTCCCCGTCAAATTCGCCGAGCACCACCTGGGGGTACTCGATCAGGTGCACCACTTCATCCAGCAAGCCGGCATCGTGTAGGGCCTGGAGTCCCTCGGGTAAAACGGCGGCCAAACCATCGGTGATCATCTTACGCCGTTCTTCAGGGTCGATCAGGACGAAATGATCCGCCAACTTGCTCTTCAGTTCTGCGAACGAGCTTACCGAAAACACTTCCGGCGCCAGGATCAGGTGCCCCACCGTGGAGCGTCCGCTCCGTACTCCGGCGACTTCAAAAGGAATCACTTTTCCAGCCAGCAGCGCCACTACATAATGGATCGGCCGAATGAAGCGCTCCTGGTGTGTTCTCCAGTGCATCGACTTTGGAAATGGAATGGAAAAAATAAGTGGCGACAACAGCTCAGCCAAGACTTCCAATGCAGGTCGGCCCTCGATCTGCCTCCGGAAACTGACGTACTCTCCCCTCGGCGTGGTCGCGATCTCAAGTTGGTCAATGCCGATTTGATTCTTTTGCAGAAAACCTTCGAGAGCGCGCGTTGGTTTTCCATTCAGATCAAACGCCACCTTGCGTGAGGGTCCGGTGACTTGTGCGGTGATATCCGGCTGCCTCTCTGCCACCAGCGGACAATAAAGAATCAGGCGCCTGGGAGTGCAGAAAGTCTCAAGAGGAGCATGTTGCAAGCGTGCTTCCCGCATGGCATCGGCAAATTTTTCAGCCAGAGCCGCCAGAGCATCGGGCATCATTGCCGCCGGTACTTCCTCGGTCCCTATCTCCAGCACGAACTCGTTGCCTTGATGAGACTCCAGCCGCCTAGACTGAGCCATCGCCTCCGCTTGAGGCATGATCTCGGTTGAAGCTCCTGCACTTCCTTGGAACGCAATGTTCATGGCGAAACTCTGTTTCAAGCAGGTCGTCAAGATATAAAGCCGTCAACGTCTACGATCACGAGCACGTGCACGTCGACGTGGACGTGGACGTGAACGTGGCCGTAGTCGGTTGCCAAACGGCACTGTTGAGGGACGATCTCCATTTCCAATGAGTCTCTCCCAAAAAGCGTTCAACAAAAATTCAACACTTTTAGGAATTAATAACATGGCGAACTCCGTTCCAATGATAGGAAACGGCTGAGCCTCGCGCGTAAGCAAGCGGACTCTCCATGTAACACTGCTCCACTATTGTCGAACCCGAGCAAGCGCTGTCGCCTATGATCTTCTGGGGTGCGGCACAGGCCACATCGAGGGTCCGCTTGCTTACGCGCGCGGCTCAGCCCGTTCAGAGAAATCGGAACGTCTCAGGCTACCTTGCCCTGAGATTTGATCAAAGGGAAACCCAGAGCTTCTCGTGATGCCACGTAGCGCGTAGCGACTTGGCAGGCCAGAGCACGTATCCGATTGATCAAACCGACGCGCTCGGTGACAGAAACAGCGCCGCGCGCATCCAGCAAGTTGAAGGTGTGAGAGCATTTCAGGCAGTAATCATAAGCAGGCAGAATCCACCCCTGCTCAATCACACGCGTGCATTCCGCTTCGTATTGTCTGAGCTGCTCAAACAGCATCCGGGTATCGGCCGTTTCGAAATTATACTTGGAGAATTCATACTCTTCACGCTGTCGGACTTCTCCATAGGTGATCAGATCATTCCATGAAATTGAATACACATCGTCGATTTCACCGAGAGCCGCAGCGATACGCTCCAATCCGTAAGTGATTTCACAGGAAATGGGACTAAGCTCGATGCCTCCGGCCTGCTGGAAATAAGTGAACTGCGTGATTTCCAGGCCGTCCAGGAGCACTTGCCAACCAATACCCCATGCCCCCAGGGTAGGCGATTCCCAGTTATCCTCCTCAAAGCGAATATCGTGATCAATCAAAGAGATTCCCAGGGCTCGCAAACTTCCCAGATACCAGGCCTGGGCCTCCAACGGCGAGGGCTTGAGAATTACCTGGAACTGGAAGTAGCGCTGCATGCGATTCGGATTTTCTCCATAACGGCCGTCTGTGGGCCTGCGGCAGGGCTGGACGAATGCAACCGAGTACGGTTCCGGGCCCAGCACCCGCAGAAAGGTCTCAGGATGCATCGTCCCGGCGCCCATTTCCAAATCGTAAGGCTGCTGCAGGATGCATCCCTTTTGCATCCAAAACTTCTGCAGTTCGAGAATGACTTGCTGAAAGTTCAGCACTGGTTTAGCTCCTTCAAAAATCGATCCGACTTTAAGGCCTTTTCGAGATGGTATT
>DASYPF010000247.1:0-17407 GCA_036006905.1 Acidobacteriota bacterium | reverse complement strand
TTGCACGTCTTTCGTGCTTATGGACCGCTTGAGAATTCAATACGTTTTCACCTTCGACCGAGATTTCGCGCGACGGGGAAAATACGTGCTGCTTCCCAAAGCCTAAGGGAAGAATCAAAAAAAGTCATGGAAGCATTGCTTAAGATGGATAAAATCGACATTAAAATCTTAAGGTAAGCATGCACAACATGAAGCTTCGAAGCCTTTTTGTTCTGTTGTTTTCCCTTTTTTGCGCGCCCGTGTTTGCAGCCGAAGAGCACCCGCCAACACTTCAAATCGGCGCCAAGGCACCGGATTTTTGCCTGCCCGGAATTGACGATCGAACTCATTGCCTGAGCGAATACGCCTCTTCGAAAATCCTGGTTGTTATCTTTACTTGCAATCATTGTCCTACTGCGCAACTCTACGAGACCCGCATCAAGCAGCTTGTTGCCGACTATCGGGACCGCGGCGCCGCGTTCGTGGCGATCGAGCCGAACGACCCCGAAGCGGTGCGGCTCGATGAGCTTGGCTACACCGACCTGAGCGACTCGCTCGAGGAGATGAAGATTCGCGCTCGTTACCGCCAATTTAATTTCCCTTACCTGTACGACGGCGATACGCAAAGAGTGTCGCGAGCATACGGGCCCGCGGCAACGCCACACGTGTTCATCTTCGATTCGGAGCGAACGCTGCGCTACCAGGGACGCGTGGACAACAATCAGCGGGAAGAACTCGTGACCAGCCGTGACGCTCGCAACGCCATCGACGCCCTGCTTGCCCATCAGCCAGTTCCCGTCAGCAAAACCCCCGCCGTGGGTTGCTCGACCAAGTGGGCATACAAGGCTCAGGAGCGCCTCAAAGCCATAGCTAAAATCGAAAGCGAGCCGGTAACGGTCAAGGCGGCCGGCCTCGACGACCTGAAGGCTCTTCGCAAGAACACGACGGGCAAGTTGCTTTTGGTCAATTTCTGGGCAACGTGGTGCGGCCCCTGCCTGGAAGATCTTCCCGAGCTTGAGACCATGTACCGAATGTACCGCCACCGCCCCTTCGACCTGGTTACGGTCAGCATCAACTACCCGGACGAGAAACAAGCAGTGTTGTCGGTGCTGCAAAAGCAACATGCCAGCAGCCAAAACTTGCTGTTCGGCTCCACGGATACCTACGCGCTGATGGCTTCATTCGATCAGAATTGGAGCGGCGCCGTGCCTTACACGGTGCTCATTGGCCCGGACGGAGAGGTTATTTACAAGGTCCAGGGATCGATCGACCCGCTCGAAGTGCGACGGCTGATCATCGCCAACCTGCCCGACGATTCCTACAAAGGGCACCAGGCCTATTGGAAAGCAAAGCCATGAAGGAGACGTGACGAAATGCGCATGATGTTTCCGTTGGCGATATTACTCGCTGGTCTGGTCTTGGTGACTGCCTCACCTCCAACTCCGAACGCGCAAGCCGGTAATGGCGCCGTGGCGCAGTTCCAGGCGGTTGCCAATTCTCGGACCTTCCGGCGCTATGATCGCGTCCTGCCGCTTGAGACGACCTCCGATACCTCAGCCAACGTGAGCATCGGCGATCTGAATGGGGATGGCAATCTCGACATTTTGCTCGTCAAGGGAAGGCATTGGCCCCTGATGAGCCGGGTGCTCCTCGGTGACGGCCGAGGCCACTTTCCGATTGCCTACAATCTCGGCGAGACGCCGTATCGCTCGTACTCTGGCCGCCTGGTTGACATTGATGGGGATGGCGATTTGGATGTCGTGCTTAGCAATGACACACCAGACCCGAAGGTCGTCTACCTCAACGATGGGAAGGGTCACTTCCATATCGGCTCAGCCTACGGCCGAGCTGAGTGGGACACAAGGAATGCCAGTGTGGCCGATCTGAACGGCGATGGCCAGCCCGATATCATCGTCGCCAATCGAACCGACAAGGGCGCCAACTACATCTGTCTGAACAAGGGGAAAGGCCGCTTCGACGCCGACTGCATTCCATTCTCCCACGACTCCGCGACGACCATCACTGCGGCCGACTTCAATCACGACGGGCTAATCGACCTCGCCGTTCCGAATCGGGACGGCGGCCAGAGTTACGTGTACTTCGCCGGCCCCAACGCCACGTTTTCAAGTCTCAAACGAGTCCCCTTTGGCCCGCCCGATGCGGCAATTCGGATGGCCGAAGCGGCAGACCTCAACGGCGACGGTTTCCTGGACATTGTTGCCATCGATGAATGCCGCGGCGTCGCCATTTATTTCGGGCAGAAGGACGGCACATTCTCGGCTGGTGTGGCGATCGATAACGGCAAGGTGACGCCATACGCGCTCGCGGTCAGCGACCTGAACCGCGATGGAAAGGTCGATATTGTCGTCGGCAATGTCGAAGCTCCGTCGACGGTCTACTTCAACGACGGCTCTGGTCGCCACTACACCCCCATCCACTTCGGCGACAACAAGGGCACCGTCTACGGCTTCGCCATTGCAGATCTTGATCGGGATGGCCTTCCAGACATCGCCGTGGCTCGGTCAGACGCCCCCAATGCGGTTTACTTTGCGAGTGCGGGGCCACCCAAGACTCCGTGACCGATCGCACTTCTCACACAAGGAACGTGACCAAGATGAAACTGACAAAGAATCTGGGTATGCTTTTACTTGGTATCTGGCTCATCGTGACAGGCCTGCTGCAAGTGGTCAGTATTGCAATTCAAGGCATAGGCGCTTTACTGGCTCTGTTAGCTATTGCTGCTGGTGTTTTAATCCTGCTCGGTCGATAAGTTGTTCTCTGCCTGGTCGCATGTC
This sequence comes from Acidobacteriota bacterium, assembly GCA_036006905.1. Taxonomy (GTDB): domain Bacteria; phylum Acidobacteriota; class UBA6911; order JACQSX01; family JACQSX01; genus DASXTB01. The sequence continues at coordinate 14,633 of DASYPF010000247.1, read as the reverse complement.
CCGAATTCGGCCGACTTCCCGCGAACGCTTCGGCGCCGTCACGGACCGGTTCGTCGCGAGATCTTCGAGCTGGCCTGCTTCTCTTTGAGATTAGGGATAAGGTGTGTCGCTGCTCATTTTGACCAGCCAAGAGATCTTTTGAACAGCTTCTGACCAGAGGTCGTCGGACCAGTCATGGCTGCCGAGTTCCGCGAGGTACTCTTCGAACGCTTTTTCCAATGCAGTGCTGAATCTGTCTCTGTCGAGAGAGGAAGGACACATAAGGACACATGCGTCTCACGAAATCACTAATGGATTCCCATGCTGATGCGGGTTTAGAAGTATCGACCGGCCGTTAATACAGGCGGCGATAGTCTGCTTTTAGAAGATCCGCGCAGTTGAGCACATGAGCAAGTCTTCACATTCGTCGCGGTCAGATCCATCAGCTTCAGCAAAGGGACATTTTGCTTATCGAGGTGCACGGAGGCGCTATCTCCGACGCAGTAATCCTGCGAAATTGTTGTCATTGCATGTTTCCACGGAAAGCGTGATCCTAAGCGTCGGCAAAGGCGAGCTGATGTTGAACAATGGCATTCAGCGGATGCGCCACCGTGGTTCCCTTGGATTGTCACGTTTCCTTGCGCGCCGCTGATGTCTCTCCGTTAGGCGCAACCCATGAATGCAAAAGGAAAAGGGGAAACACCTTAATGAGGCAGACACTCTTGTTATTAACAATCATCCTCGTAATTGGTGGCTTACCGGCGCCGGGACAACAGCCAACAGTCAAGCGTTTGGACGGCAGCACTATTACGTCAGCGGAACTTGATGGAACGGTAACGCGCTTGATGCGTGCGGCAAACGTGACCGGCGTGGGCGTTGCGATTTTCAATAACGGGAAGGTAGCCTACCTGAAGACTTATGGAGTCCGCGACAAAGAGAAGAATCTGCCTCTGACCGAAGATTCGGTCATGTCTGCGGCCTCTTTGACCAAAGTGGCGTTTGCCTACGTGGTGATGCAACTGGTCGAGAAAAGGCTCCTGGATCTCGACAAGCCCGTATATCAGTATCTGCCGAAACCTCTGCCGGAATACCCGGCCTACAAGGATCTGGCCAATGATCCACGTTATAAACAAATCACCGCCAGAATGCTGCTCAGCCATACTAGCGGATTTCCCAACCTGCGACAGTTCAACAAGGATCAAAAGCTCAATATCAATTTTGAGCCGGGATCGAGGTACGCGTATTCGGGTGAAGGAATTCAACTCCTGCAACTGGTCGTCGAAACCGTCACGAGAAAACCAGTGCAAGAATTGATGCGGGATAATGTCTTTCTGCCTCTTGGAATGACTCGCAGCAGTCTGGTATGGGAAAGCCGGTTCGAAGATAATTTGGCCTTCCCATACAATGAAGATGGGCGTTCCCTCGGGCCGCCGGAGCAGCGAGCCCCAGCCTCCGCCGCGGGTTCCATGCTGACAACTCTACGCGATTTCACGAACTTTATGCAGGCCGTGATAAGCAGTCGTGGCTTGCGGAAAGAGACCCGTGACCTGATGCTCAGCCCACAGATTCAAATCTTATCGAAGCGCCAGTTTCCGACGCTGGCAAGCGAAACCACGGAGCAGAACAAACCGATCCGCCTCAGCTACGGACTTGGGTGGGGCCTCTACTGGACTCCGTACAGCAAGGCCTTTTTCAAGGAGGGCCACAGCGAAGGTTGGCGGAACTATACGGTCTACTTCGACGACCAGAAGACGGGCATCGTCATGATGACCAACAGCTCGAATGGCGAAGGTATTTATAAGGAACTCCTGGAGACCCTGCTCAAGAACACGTTCACGCCCATTGAATGGGAAGGTTTTATCCCTTACGACAAGCTGCCTCCGCGCAAGCCACCGAAGGAGCACAAGGAGGTCGCCATTGACCCCAAGTTATTAGACCAGTATGTCGGCCGCTACACGATACCGCCTAACATTCTGACGATTACGAAGGATGGTAATCACCTCCTTGTACAACAAGACGAGGATCCCACGAAGATCGAGATATTCCCAGAGAGTGAGCGGGACTTCTTCGCTAAGATCATGGACATTTGGATGACTTTCGAAACCGACAGCCAAGGCCGGGCGACCGCGTTGATCGTACACACGGGTGGTACGAACCTAAGAGCAAAGCGGGTCGAGTAAGTTTCGCACATTCTGGCAGCGCACCGTGATGTATTGGCATGAACCGGCCAACAGTGTTGCGTTGGACGGCTACCTTGCGGGACTTGAGGCTTTGGCTTGGCATTTGTAGTCCGATAGCCTGAAATTCTGACGCTCCGGCTCCGATGCTGTGGGACCCCTTCTACTACAAAGGCATGCCCGAGCAGCGAAAATGACGAGAATCATCCTTTCAATCCCAAGCTGAGAACCTCTTTACAATAACGGATGCTGCGCTCCAGTTCGGACTTTTGAAACTGCCGCTCGGCTTCTGTTCGATCCGTGCCCGGAGGGACACTAAACGGCTGCATCGGCTTGCCGCGTTTGGCCAGCGCCAGAAAGCGCGCAAAATCCGAGGCGCGCGCCTTGGGGTAAGGCTTCCAAAACTCTTCTTTTAAATAAGGAAAGCTGCGCTGGGCGCCTGAAATGATTTCCAATTGGAAGGGCGTCTTTGGACAAAGCTGCGCAAATCGGTCACGGTATGCCTTGAAATCGATAGAGCCGTCGCCGATGCCGGTCCATTGGACTGCCGCTCCATCGCTGGTTTCCCAAACTACCGAATTGCGGATTCCAGTAGAGAGCGCATAAGGGCCAAGGACCTCCAAACTCTGAAGCGGGTCCTCCAGAGTCCAGGTGGCATTACCCGAATCCATGGTGGCGCCGACATAGTCGCGGCCTGCCTCTTCGATGAGGCCGACCAGCTCCCAGGCCTGCATGTCTCCGGCATGATTCTCGATGCCAATCCTCACTCCCGAATCCAACGCAAGACTACGCACGCTCTTGCAAACTTGCACGGTATTATTAATGTGCGTCTCGATTCCGCCTTGCGTCTTGCGATCTTCGGCACTCCCAAGATAACAGCGAACCACCGTCGAGCCCAGACTCTTGGCTACTCTAATTGCCAACTTGAGGTGTTCTTCGGCTGTGCCAAAACGTTTGCTGAAACGCGCGGAACCGGGACAGATACTTCCCGTCCCGGCCTGGATCTCAATGCCAAGATCGCTGGCTTTGGTGCGAATTTCCTTCAGATAGAGCTCGCTGTGGCTGTCATAGACGTCCAGGTCGGACAGAAGAATCGTGTCCAGCTTAAGAGATGCGGCGTAATCGAGAAGCTGCGGCGCCTTCCAACCGAATGCTCGAATCGAAAAATTATCGAATCCGAGTTTGATCTTTCGCTCAGGAATCTTCGCTTTACTTTCCTTAGCGATCAAGCCTTCGACGGCGATCCCGGTGCCGGCAAAAGCTGCGGACTTTACGAATTGTCGTCGTGATAACAGATTTCCGGACTTGATCATCTTCGACCTCCCGCCAAATGTGCGTAACAATGCCCCGGGACAATATGCGCGCGCCTTGCTCTTCATTCTGCCCGCGGCAGAACCGCGCAGCTATTATGCACCGGGTTGGCCTTTTCGCCCTGGAGCCGGCGGTTTCATCTTTCTTGCCACCCGTCCCGGTGCTATTCTCCCGTGTGTCGACGGCAAATTCGTATTGGGTACGGAAGTAAGCGGGAGTCACAATATATGAAGAACTGTCTACGGGGTTTCACCTTCCTGGCCATCTGTGCTTTGCCGCTGATGGCGCAGCCGCGCGTGGAGCGCAACTTGATCTATGGAATGTATTCAGGCCTGGCTTTACTGATGGATGTCTATTACCCGGAAAAGTCAAACGGTATTGGAATCGTCTACATTCAGGGCAGCGGCTGGCATGCTTCTCTGAATTACGGCGCAGGCTCGCTTAAGGAAAACCCACAGATGGAGACGTTAGGAAAATTGAACGAGGCGGGCTATACAGTTTTTACCATCAATCATCGTGCAGCGCCTCGTTTTCACTACCCTGCCGCCGTACAAGATGCGCAGCGCGCAGTCCGGTTCATCCGCCACCATGCCGTCAAATATCGCATCAGAGCGGATCGCATCGGCGCTACGGGGGGTTCATCGGGAGGGCACCTTGTAAGCATGTTGGGTACTTTGGACGGCAAAGGAGACGCGGAAGACCCCGATCCGGTAAACCGCCAAAGCGCAAGGGTGCAAGCAGTGGTTGCGCGCGCGGCTCCGTCGGATCTGATGCGCATTAAAACGGAAATGGGATGGCCGACTGTCACCTCCTTCATGGGCCTGATGGTGATTCCAGGCAGCGCGGCCAACTCAGAGGAAGCCAGAACCTACCGGGAAGCATCGCCCATCTACCATGTTTCTTCTGATGCTGCGCCGATGTTGTTGATACACGGTGATGCCGATGCGGTTGTTCCTTTCGAGCAGTCGCAATTAATGGAACAGGCGCTGCAAAAAGCAGGCGTGGCGGCAAAATTGCTCCGAATTCCCGGTGGAGGGCACGGCGGCAATTTCCCCGGCGCTCCGAACCCTCCCGATTACGTGAGGGAGACGATCCTCTGGCTGGATCGACATCTACTGAAAGAATAGCCAGGTTGACAGGTGCCGGGACGACGAGTTCCGGATTCAGGCAGCCTCAACGGGCCGGTGGTACAAAACCATCAGTTGGTTTGCTTTCAGAGCCAGACTCGCGAATGCACCTCCGTCATTATCGAATAAGTTAGCGACAGTAGAAACTCAGGAAAAGCGAAATAGCACCCTCCAACCCCAGAACGAGAGGAGAACGCGATGATGATCAGTAGGCGAACCGTCATCAAGAGCCTGGCGGGAGCCGTGCCGTTGCTGAGAGGAGTGCGCGCTTTGGCCATCGAGGAAACCGGTCCCCAAATTCAACCGGGGCCATTCAAAGGCACCCGCGAATCCCTCCAGGCCTACCACGTGCCCGATTGGTTCCGCGACGCCAAGTTCGGTATCTGGGCGCATTGGGGGCCGCAGTCGGCGCCCGAATACGGTGACTGGTATGCGCGAAGGATGTATATCGAAGGCGACCCGCAATACAAATACCACCTCGAGCATTACGGCCATCCGTCAAAGTTCGGGTTCAAGGACGTAATCTCGACGTGGAAGGCCGAGAAGTTCGACCCGGACTACCTCGTGGGTCTTTACCAGAAAGCTGGGGCAAAATACTTCGTGAGCATGGGCGTGCATCATGACAACTTCGACCTCTGGAACTCCAGGCATACCCGCTGGAATTCGGCGAGCATGGGGCCAAAGAAGGACATCGTGGGCCTCTTCAAAAAGGCCGCGCAGAAACACGGATTGAAGTTCGGTGTCAGCGACCATCTGTGGATTACCTACAAGTGGTTTTCCGTCAGTAAAGGCAGCGATAAAACCGGTCCACTCGCGGGCGTACCCTACGACGGTGTGAATCCCCAGTATTCGGACCTCTACACCGACGGCCAAGAGATCTACACGAAACTGCCGTGGAACGAGGAAGGTATCCCTGAATCATGGAAGCGCCACTGGTTTGCCCGCATCAAGGACCTGGTTGATCAGTATCAACCTGATCTCCTTTACTGCGACGGCCACATTCCTTTCTCAGAATGGGGGCTGAGTTTGGTAGCCCACCATTACAACGTAAATGCACGGAAGCACGGCGGCAAGGTCGAGGCCATTTACACCAGTAAGCGGCGCGAGGATTCTGAAGTCGGCACCTGCCTGTTGGACGTGGAGCGCGGACTGGTGGAGAGCGTCTGGCCGCGGCCCTGGCAGACCGATACTTGCATCGGCCACTGGCATTACGACAAGCGCGCCAAGTACAAGACGCCGAAAACGATCATCGACATGCTGGTGGATATCGTCAGCCGCAACGGCAATCTGCTGCTCAATTTTCCATTGCCTAATAGTGGCATGCTCGATGCCGAGGAACTGAAGATCCTTGACGAGATCACCCGGTGGATGGCCGTCAACAGCGAAGCGATCTATCACACGCGTCCGTGGAAGACCTTCGGCGAAGGTCCAGGCACGCAAAAACCAGCCGCCGATGAGAAATTCAACGAGAACCGTCGCAAGGCACTCATGGCCGAAGATGTACGCTTCACAACCAAGGGTCAAACGCTCTATGCGTTTGTTATGGGCTGGCCGGAGAAGCAGGCACTGATTGCGCCGCTGGCAACCAACAGCAGACATAACGCGGGCAAGATCAGCAACGTGGAACTGCTAGGCTTCAAGGGCAAGGTGCAGTGGACGCAAGACGAGACGGGACTGAAGGTCCAATTGCCAACCGAAAAACCAAGCGATCACGCCATTGTTTTCAAGATCACGGGGACCAAGATTACCTAATAACGAAGCCAGGTGTCGGGTGTGCGTCCCTTACTCGTGTAACAGAAGTTTTCCCGTCCGAAATTTGGGAATACCGAAGACATGATGCCTCTCACCATTCCCGGACGTAAGGGGAATACCAAAGACATGATACCGAAGACATGAGATATGAGATACCGAAGACATGATGCCTCTCACCATTCCCGGACGTAAGTGCCTGCGACGATTCGATTCTGTTCGTCAGGAGTGCGCTTTTCGTTCTGCGACCAGTGCGTTCTTTTTACGCCCCCTTAAAGCGGTTTACCGCAGTTAAACCTGCGTGACAGAGATTCTCCTTTCTACACAGATGTCCCTGAAGAATTGGCCCTGCTCCTACCGGAAAGGGCGTAAAATGGAGGATGAAATGGCACGACAATTAACCGGCGACGGCAATAACAACTTACAACAAGCGATGGCGCTGCTCATCAACAATCAAGCGGCCTTCGTCGCTCAGCTCAATGAGACGAACAAGCGCCAGGCCGCGATCGAACGGAAGCTCGAAAAACTGGATTTAATTGAAGCCATTCTCCTACGACACGATCAAGTGCTAGCCGATCTACCCGAAGCAATCCGGCAGAAGGTCGGATTCAAAAACCGATAATGTCAAAGCCCTGCGTTAGCGGGGCTTTTCTCTTTTTCACGCTTCTTTTAAATATGCCCGATCAAGCCAAACTCGATACACTCTATTTCATGCTATCGCACCTAAACCTTGGGGACAGTTTAAAGGAGGCATAGGATTGAAAGGGTTCGTTTTCGAAGAAGCTGCGAGCGGCGATCTGACGATCGCTGAGTTTTCTGGTGATCGATTCATAGTGACTGCGAGAATACTCCGGCGGTTTAACAAACAATGACCGCCGCCGCTATTCACGAACGGGAAAAGGAATTTCCTCTAACCCGATTTCCTCCTTACCACTCACACGCGCATGGGAATAACGGATTACCACATGGGGAATCTTTTCACTGCCGGCGGCTTCTGGCGGCGGTTGGGGTGAATCGACCACGTCCGAAAACTTAGGATTGTAGGTTTTTCAGGCAAGATGGGGCCACGAAAACAGTCGGTTGATACTGCTAAACCCGCATCAGCAAGGGAATCTGACAGGCTTCTGGTGAGACGCATGCGGTTCGGTGCGTAATTACGGCGTACTATAGGAGTCGCCTGAGGAGATCCGGCGGGCAATCGAATGGGCTTACAAGAACATCAAGCCCATCGATGCTGCGATCGTAGGCATGTACCCACGCTTCTCAGACCAAATCGGTGACAACACACGGACTGTACGCGAAATCCTTTCCTGAGCCGGTGCATTTTCTCAACGCTCCCTGCGATTGGAGTTCTAACATGCGAAGCCAGCTAAAAGTTATCCTGCCGTTCCTTTGTTTGCTTTCTTTGTCTTTCACTCACGCACAAGAGAAGCACCGCCATGACGACCATGAACACGAAAACTTCGGTAACGTGACTTTCCCGGTCAGTTGTGACGAGTCTGTTCAAGAGCAATTCCGGCTCGGGGTTGCAATGCTTCACTCGTTCGCCTACGAAGATGCCGAAAAGACGTTTACCGCCGTCAGTCAAAAGGATCCGCACTGTGCGATGGCATATTGGGGATTTGCCATGAGCCTTTACCACCCTGTCTGGGTTCCTCCCGACCCTTCAGAACTGAAGCGGGGATTGAATGCGATTGAGAGAGCCAAACTTATCGGCGGAAAAACGGAACGAGAGAAAGAGTACATCGCTGCTGTGGACGTCTTCTATAGGGACTCCGACAAACTCGACCACCGCACCCGCGCTCTTGCCTATGAAAAGGCCATGGAACGGCTTTATCGACGCTATCCCAATGACCGCGAGGCAGCCGTTTTCTACTCTTTAGCGCTGCTCGGAACGGCTTTACCGAGCGACAAAACCTACAACAAACAAAAGAAGGCAGCAGATATTCTGAATTCGGTTTTGGTAGAGGCGCCTGAGCATCCCGGCGTGGCCCACTACATTATTCACAGCTACGATTATCCTCAGCTCGCTTCTCTGGCGCTTCCGGCAGCTCGGACTTACGCGAATCTGGCTCCGTCGTCGCCTCATGCTTTACACATGCCATCGCACATCTTTACCAGGCTCGGGCTGTGGGAAGAATCCATCCGGTCCAATGTGGCTTCGGCCGATGTGGCCACCAGACGCGTAGGCAGGAATCATCCGGGAACAGCTTCGTTCGATGCGCTCCACGCCTTGGACTACCTGATGTATGCCTACCTTCAAGAGTGTGAAGAGACAAATGCAAGAAATGTCCATGAGGAAGTCTCCAAAGTTCAGGCAGTGGATGTGGAAAACTTCGCTGCAGCCTATGCCCTTGCCGCAGTTCCGGCGCGCTACGCGTTGGAAAGACGCCACTGGACCGACGCAGCCGCGCTCCAAGTGCGACCAGCGGGCTTTCCGTGGAATCGTTTTCCGTACGCTGAAGCAATAATATACTTTGCGCGCTCGCTCGGCGCTGCTCGAAGTGGCGATCCAGGGTCGGCTCGGAAAGACTTGGAAAAGCTTGCCGCATTTCGAGAGGGGCTGCTCAAGATGAAAGAGAACTATTGGGCTGATCAAGTAGAGGTGCAGCGCCTTTCAGCAGCCGCCTGGTTGGCCTATTCTGAGCAACGGCACGAGGAAGCTCTGGCCCACCTGAAATCAGCCGCAGAGCTGGAAGACACGATGGAGAAACACCCCGTTACGCCGGGCTCGGTGTTGCCCTCCCGCGAGCTCCTGGGTGACCTGCTGCTCGAAATGGGAAAACCAGATCAGGCTTTGAAGGAATTTGAAACCACACTGCGCGTGGCTCCCAATCGCTTCAACTCGTTGTACGGCGCAGCACGTTCAGCCGAACTGACGGGTGATCGAAAAAAGGCCGGAGCCCTCTATAAACGGCTGATAGAGCTCTGCAGCCGCGCGGACACGGTGAGACCTGAGCTCAAACACGCGAAATTGTTCCTGCGATCCGAGTAGCTTGCGAAAGAGTAGGTTGGGCCATCATTATTTTTCCGGCTCCGAGTAAAATCGCAAAATCAGTATCCGCCGAAACTAAGGTGAAAAGAGCATCATGCTATCTCTCACCATTGCCGGTTGTAAGTGCCTGCGACGATTCGATTCTGTTCGTCAGGAGTGCGCTTTTCGCTGTGCGACCAGTGCGTTCTTTTTACGCCCCTTAAAGCGGTTTACCGCTGTTAAACCTGCGTGACAGAGAAGGTCAGTTCTCTAAGCCAGGAAACTCCCCTTTCGGTCTCTCTGAAAAAGAAGACCGGCTAACAATCTACCACCGATTGACAGGGTCGGTGGAACGGAATACAGTCGCGCAGCAAAAGCGGCAACTCCACTAAATAGGAGCTCCCATGGCAAAGAAGCGACTGCACGGCGAGAATTGTTCGGGGAATTGGCGAGCAGGCGCGGGCAGACGCGAATTCCTCAAGGGCGCGGCCGCAATCGCCGCCGGGATTGTCGTCACGCCCGCCGGCAAAGCCGAAAATGCGCTTTCGCTCCCCACTGTTCCCCTCGGGCTGCACCGAGTTACGCGCTTGATTGTAGGAAGTAATCCCATCTACGGGTATTCGCATTTCAATCGCCTATATAGCAAGCACATGACCGAGTGGTTTACCGATGACCGGATCGTGAAGTTTTTGCTGGAGTGCGAACGCGCCGGAATCAACACTTGGCAGGCAAGTTACAACACCCGAATGCCGGAGCAATTTCCAAAGATACGCGGCGCGGGGTGCAATATCCAGTGGATTTGCCTTGCAGCGGGCTGGCACCTGGATGAGAAGTTTCCCGACACTGTCCAGGGGATTGCCAGCGGAATGATAAAGTGCGCTGAGGCTGCCGCCCGGCTGAAGCCCATTGGAATCGCTCATCATGGCTCCGCGACCGACCGCCTTTTCCGGGCAGGGGAGCTCGATAGCATTAAAGGGTTCGTCGATCGCGTGCATGACCTGGGACTGCTGGCGGGAATATCCACGCATAATCCTGTAATACTTGAAGCGCTCGAGGCCAAGGGCTGGTCCCACGACTTTTACATGACGTCTTTTCATTACCAGACGCGCCGGGCCGAGGAGTTCAAGAAGGAGTTCGGCATAGCGCCAATCGGCGAGGTTTATCTTGACTCAGACCCTCCTCGCATGTGCAGCGTCATCCGGAAGGTAGGGAAGCCCTGCCTGGTGTACAAAATTCTCGCCGCGGGGCGCAAATGTGAATCGCCTGAACAGGTCCGGCGGGCAATCGAATGGGCTTACAAGAACATCAAGCCCATCGATGCTGCGATCGTAGGCATGTACCCGCGCTTCTCAGACCAGATCGGCGACAACACACGGACTGTACGCGAAATCCTTTCCTGAGCCGGCGGATTTTCGTAACCGTGTTCCCAAAAGCGATGGCTCAACCTGCTGTGGATCCACTGAGGAGATGACCAACGTCTTGTTAGGAAAACGTCTGTCTGGCCAGCGGGAATTCCTTTGCCACAAGGGCGCTGGCTTACATTATGGCCGGAGCGAAGCCAGAGGCATTTAGCTCGTCTTGATGATGATCTCGACTCGACGGTTCTTCTGTCGCCCGTCCGGGTTGTCGTTGCCATCAGGAAGGGCATTCGGAGCTACCGGCTTTTCTGCTCCCCAGCCGCGAACGCTCATGCCGGTGGAAACATTATGCGAGAGCAACCACTGTTTGACCGAACTGGCTCGACGCTCGGAAAGCTTTTGGTTGTATTGTTTCGTTCCGACTCCATCGGTGTGTCCTTCGATAGAGCAGGAAGCACCGGGGTACGATCTTAAGACGGTAGCTACTTTTTCCAGAGCCGGAATGGCTTGGGGCCGAAGAGTGGCTTTGTCAAAGTCAAACAGTATGTCACTGGGAAGCTCGATGTGAATCTCCGTTTCCGTTGTTTTGGCTCCCAGTTCTTTTAACGCGGCGCTCAGTGCCTCAGCTTTTCCTGTCACGCCGGAGGCTAGTCCTTTGATCTCCAAAACTTTTCCTCGGACAGGTAAAACCTTTCCACTTGCGCCCGGCGGGATCGAGTCATCAATTTTGTACTTTTGCCCAAAAACCAAAAATGCTCCTGAGAGAAGAACCAACATCAGAGAAAAGCGAATGAAACATTTCACGCCTAGCGCAGTCAATGCTGCCTCCTTCTCAAGATACGGGCACATCCTCAAAAGGAGGAAACTTGGGGACGTTGACGCTGATTTTGTTCGAGCTTGGCGGCGGCGCCGGAAATTTTGCCCAATTCACACGCTGCTGGCCAGCTGCTAGAGATCCCCAGAAGATATCGAGGATCCTGTTCCCCTCTGAGTCAGTGAGAAAACCGTATTTCTTGTTCTCGGCAGGATCGATGTAATAAATGTCGCCCCAGCCAAAATCGTAGCTGATCGATTTTGGTTGCGTTGCCGCCAGTCCGGTCTGTTGCGCTCCAACAGTATTAACCAGTCGCCACCTGATGAGCAACGCACCGCCGCTTACACGCTTCACCTCCAACAGATCACAGCGCAAATCCGGGTCGGCCGAATACTGCGCGCTGGCTATCACTTTGCCGGGAGCGGGTAGAGTTGCGGGCGCCGATGCAGGAATTCCTGCTGGAGCAGCCACAGGTGCCGTGGAACTCTGAGCAGGTTGAGCGGTCGTAGTGGGCTGGGCTTGGGGTGTCTCCGTCTTTTGGCATCCTGATAGTGTGGGCGCCAGCAGCGAAGAAAGAAGAATTACTGCCAGGGTCGATTTACTCATTAACATAAGTCCATTCCTCCATAACTGCATTTACCTTTAAACACTCCGGTCCGGATGGTGAGCGGCTAAACTCTAAAATCCTAGGCACGATGAAGGCCGGATTTCAAGCGCAAAATAGGAATCCGTTGGCTCGAGCGTTTGATTTTGTATCCTGTGAGGCGTGCTGGTTGTCGCCTGGCCGAATATTAGCCAACGGGCTGAATTATTCCTGGGCATCACCAAGGCTTACCTAAATCGCATCCGCGGTTACGCCGACACAGTATCGCAGGGCAAACACCATCGTCGCGGCTGTGGCGGTAATCCCGATAGATGAAGGAGTGGACGACACAACGGCGTTAAAAAAAAACCTCAGTGAAGCGGCCGTCTTAGCTGCCCAGGGATGGCTTGTCGCATTTGGAACTCCGCCGCTTTATGCCAGCAGCGCCTACGGCTACTTGCGGGCCGGCCGCTAGTTGGTTGGCATGAAGGCCGGTGCGGCTTTCCGAGTCACCAATTTCGCCGAAAAGCCTCCGCTAGATCAAGTTCGGAAACTGTTAAAGTCGAAGCGAATCGGAACCATCAGCCGACCGAGCAGGCTGCGGCGACTGCCCGCAGGCCGGCTAGAAATGCCGATTCTGCCTCCTGGTCACTCAATACTACGGCAGCGCTCCAATTTTTGCCCAAGGCGAGGCGCCAGGTTTCGGCCAGAGTACCGGCGATAAACAATGGGCGATCCGCCCGGAGCATTCCACTCGCTGTCATAGCATCCAGGTCGGCGCCGATAAATGCCCCCACCATGAAAGCAAGGCGCTCTTCTGCGGTGCTTTCGCTTCGCTGTTCCAGAAGACGCACACAAAAGAGCGCTCGTGACAAGCCTGATCGACGCTGTTCGCCCATACCCGCTTCCGCCCAACCTCTGTCTAACGCTGCGGCGCGCCGATGTGGAACTGCGCTGGCCAAAATCGTCTCAGTCTGAGCCGCCTGGATCAACTCTCCCGACATCGAAGTGACCGTTCCGGCGATGCGTGCTTGTTCATCGAGTTGGATAGTCTTCCAATGCGAGCCGAGGCTAAGTACCGTGGCGGCGCCGCGGACTCGCTTCTGGGCAACAAGGCCCAAACAGAGCGCCTCTTCGCCTCGCATCACGTCACACTGGGATGCCGTGTCACGATCGCAACGCAGAGGGCCCGATCTGACGCCCGGAACAAGCAGCACCGGAAGCTCGGTGACATCTGAAAAGCTGCAGTTTTTAGCGTTTCGCGCAATTTCCTCCAGCCCGGCTGGCGCCGGCACATGCGGCACCTCCGCCAGACCCTGGGCTGATGTGATCATTCCAGCCGCAACTATGCGCAATGGAACGCAATCGCGGTCGCGCTGCGGCGTCTGGCGAACTGCGCGAATCAAGTCCCGCAAGGCGGCGCGAATCGTCGCCGTGGAACTTTCGCGTGCGGTGTTGCGAACTCCGACAGCGGCGTTCTCCCGTGAGAGGACTTTGGCCCCTCGTGCCAGCCAGACGCGCGTGTTGGTCGTGCCCATATCGACGTAGATGGCGCAGTCAGGTTTGTTGCTCCCACTTTCTTTCATGGAGATTCTTCTCGCACGATGGCCGGCGGCTTGTCCAGGTTATGTTCACTCTAAAAACGCAAAAATCTGGCTCTCGCGATCTTACACCGACGAATCTCCGTATAATAAGGCGGGTTTTCGCAGATAGACTTTTAGTTAGTTTCTGTCGCGAAACTCGCAAACTGAAAGATTGGGCATTTTTGGCTTAGATCTGGCACCACCACGGGGCTTGCCCCCGTGGAGTGATGATTGACAACTAAGAGCAGCCCGATCCGTTGCTGGTTCGCCACCACGAGGCTTGTCCCCGTGGTGGCGGGAGAGGTAAATTGCTGCAGTTAGTTCCCAATCATGGCTCCATGGGGGCAAGCCCCATGGTGGCCAGTGCTGCGAAGCAGTGCCAGTTGCGAGTTTCGCGACAGAAACTAGTCAGCGTCGTCACTATCAATGAAGGATTATGTTTGATAAGTACACAGACAAAGCTCGCCGAGTGATTTACTTCGCTCGTTATGAGGTTAGCGAATTTGGCGCAAAGTCTCTCGATACGGAACATTTATTGCTGGGCTTGGTGCGTGAGGATCAGGCTCTCATTTCGCGTTTCCTTCCTGCACATGTCTCAGAGGATGACATTCGAAAGCAGATTCAAGAACACACAGGAAGACGTGCAAGAATATCGACAGACATAGAAGTTCCCTTAAGCGACGAAGCTGCGAAAGTTTTAGAGTATGCTGCCGAAGAGTCAGACGAGCTGTCACACGATTATATCGGTACAGAACATTTGTTGCTTGGCTTGCTCCGAAAGAGGAACTCATTGGCTGAGCGTATCCTGCGTGAACAGGGTGTAGATTTGTCAAACGTTCGAAAGTTTGCCATCAACAAACTCCGTGAGTGTGATCCGAGTGGAAACGCATCCGCCTAACGGTCGCGCTGACCCCGCTTTGCGAAGCGCAGCGGAGCAAAGGCGGGTGCAGCGCGTCGTTAGGTTTTGTTGTTATGTCC
>DASYPF010000246.1:0-7676 GCA_036006905.1 Acidobacteriota bacterium | reverse complement strand
TGATCGGAAATCTTCAGATAGTCGACAACATCGTCATTGATTACACGAATACCGCCCGTCGCGATTGCCCCCATGGCAAGCTCTCGCTGGCCTGGGACCCCCAGTTTACGCACCAGAAAGACGTCCAACGAGACGTTCAGCGCCGCGGATACTTCAAAAGCCACTGGCACACCGCCTCGTGGAAGTGCCAGGACCAGAACGTCCGGACGGTTAGCGTATTCGCCAAGCCTTTTAGCCAGCAACCGACCCGCTTCCCTCCGATCTTGAAATATCATAATCACCACCACAAATATAAGTTTACACCCGCCGTGGTAGTCTGGTGCTGTACGCTGGGCACGACCCTGCGATATCAGGACTTCTTTTACACCTGCGGGCTGGCTGAAAATGAGAATTTTGGGACACGGAAAACGCAGAAAACACGGAGTAAGCTGAATTCTGGAGCATGAAGGCACATCAGAGAAGATTACTGTCTGCTGCTTCGGTGCTGTGCCTTCATGCTCCAGAATTCAGCTTGTTTCCGTGTATTCCGTGTCCTAAACTCGCCTTTGGCCAGCCCTCAGGTGTAAAAGATGTCCTGGCACCGTACGGCCGTGAGCCCTGCACTGTTTAAACTCGACTTCTTTGATCAACTTCGCTAAAAAGAGCGGATCGTGCGCTTCGGATTCGTCATTGACCAGCATCGCTGCATTGGTTGCCACGCCTGCACGGTGGCATGCAAAGCAGAACATAGTATTCCCATCGGAGTCAATCGTACCTGGGTCAAGTACATCGAAAAGGGAACGTTTCCGAACACGTCCCGCCACTTTGCTGTCTTGCGCTGCAACCATTGCGACGATGCGCCCTGCGTTGAGATCTGTCCGACTATTGCCCTGTTCCGCCGACCGGACGGCATTGTCGATTTTGACGGAAACCGCTGTATTGGCTGCAAATCTTGCATGCAGGCCTGCCCGTACGACGCTCTCTACATAGATCCAGACAGTAACACTGCTGCGAAATGTAATTTCTGCGCTCATCGCGTGGAAACCGGGCTGAAACCAGCTTGTGAGATTGTTTGCCCGACACAGGCAATTATTTCAGGTGATTTGGATGATCCTGGCAGCCCTATACGGCGCATTGTTGCGGCTGAAAAAGTCACTGTGCGTAAGCCGGAGAAAGGAACTGACCCGAAACTTTTCTACGTCGGAGTGGATGGAGACTTGTTGCGTCCCACCCGAGTGGAGGCGCAGGCTTCGTATCTATGGGCGGAGAAAGAGGGAGGGGGAGAGCGAGGGAGCGGGAGAGCGGGAGAGGGGGAGAGCGGG
The DNA here is from genome assembly GCA_036006905.1 of Acidobacteriota bacterium. Lineage (GTDB taxonomy): Bacteria > Acidobacteriota > UBA6911 > JACQSX01 > JACQSX01 > DASXTB01. The sequence goes on along the minus strand of DASYPF010000246.1, from coordinate 6,375 downwards.
AGAGCGGGCGAGGGAGAGAAATTTCGAAGTTCGAATGATGAATTTCGAATGAACCATGGTGAACTTCCAGTCTTCATTCGAAATTCGACATTCGAACCTCGAAGTTTCTCCCCCTCACCCACTCTCTCGTCCCTAGTCACTTCCCGCGAAGTCTACAATGTTCCCCATCCTCAGCCCTGGGGCAGGATGATCGCTTCTTATCTTTGGACTAAATCGATCGCTGCCGGCGTGCTGCTCGTGGCCGCGCTTGTTGCGGGCGCCGGCTATCAGCAGCAAAAAATGCTGCTGTACATCGCCAGCCCGGCATTGGCTGTCGTCTTCACCGCCATCACGGTCTTACTTTTGATATTGGATCTGAAGCGGCCGGAGAGATTTTTTTATCTGCTGATCAAACCCAATCTCAAGTCGTGGCTCGTTCTCGGCGGATACATTCTCATTCTTTACGGAGGCGCGGCCACTCTCTGTCTTTTTTTCGGCGCACGCGGTATCCCGATTCCCAGCATCCTTTTTTGGGTCGCCGCAGTTTTGGCTGTCGCCTCGGCCTGTTATTCGGCATTCCTCTTTGCGCAGGCAAAAGGACGCGATTTGTGGCAGAGCCCTCTTTTTTTGTGGCACCTGCTGGTCCAAGCGATCACTGCCGGGGCGGCGACGCTGATTATCGGCGGCGCGGCTCTTCAAGCTTCGCCTGATGTGATCGTTCTGATGAGCAAGATGCTCGGCATTTCTTTGACCTTCACTCTTGCACTGGTGTTGGGCGAAGTTTTTCTAACTCCGGTAACCGAGGATGTAAGTAGAGCCACGGATCTTCTGAAGAGAGGGTCGCTGAGCAGGATTTTCTGGGGAATCATGGTGGGAGTGGGAGTGCTCCTGCCGCTGGCGCTGCTGCTGTTTTCGGCCATCCAGACAGATGCTTCATGGCTCTTTCCTGTTGTTGCTTCCGTCCTGGCTCTGATGGGCCTCTGGGTGTTTGAAGATCTTTGGATTAAAGCCGGGCAGGCAGTTCCGTTGAGCTAAAATATTGCACCATGCCCCGTCAGCCCGCCGCAGGCGGGCGCTAAGAATTGTAGCCCAGGGCGCGAGCCCTGGGTCAGATAAGATAAGCAAATTCCCGAGCCGCGTAGCGGCGAAAGAGTGGTATGACAGCATGAGTTGGGCACCACCTAAAGATTTGGCTACACAACATGGGACTGCGTTGACAGCACAAAACGGAATTTGGCGGCCACATGTTTGGAAAACACTCTTTCGCCGCTACGCGGCTGATCAATTCATAAATATACCGTTCACCCAGGGCTCACGCCCTGGGCTACAATTCTTGGCGCCCGCCTGCGGCAGGCTTAGGCAACCGGCTCATTCGTCATTCGAAATTCGTCATTCGAAATTTGAATCTATCAATATGAGCCAAACTCGATGAGCCAAACCCGCCAACCGCTTCACCCGATCGCTGCGTCACTCGAGCCGTCCAGCATCGATCTAGCCCACTTTCCTCCCCCGACCCGCTGGAATGACTGGATGGAATATGATCCGGCTCAGTGGCCCCGGAAAGTCGAGAAGCATTATCAACTGATACCGACGATCTGCTTTAACTGTGAGGCGGGCTGCGGCCTTCTCGCATACGTCGACAAAGAGACGCTGCGCATTCGGAAGTTCGAAGGGAATCCGGAACATCCCGGCAGTCGCGGGCGCAACTGTGCCAAAGGACCCGCCACCATTAATCAGGTGGAAGATCCGGAACGGATTCGCTATCCGATGAGACGCTCCGGCAAACGGGGCGAAGGCAAGTGGGAGCGTGTGAGGTGGGACGAGGCGCTTGATGACATCGCCGCGCGAGTGCGAAAGGCGCTGCAGCAAGACCGCCGCAACGAGATCATGTACCACGTCGGCCGCCCCGGTCATGAACTCGTATACCATCAGCGGATTCTGCACTCCTGGGGCATTGACGGCCACAACAGCCATACCAATGTCTGCTCGGCTTCCGCCCGCGCCGGCTATGCCCTGTGGCATGGCCTGGACCGGCCTTCTCCCGATCACGCCAACGCGCGCTTCATCCTGTTGATCAGTTCTCACCTGGAGGCCGGACATTACTTCAACCCTCACGCGCAACGCATCATCGAGGGAAAGATGCGCGGCGCCAAGGTGTGCGTCATTGATACTCGACTTTCCAACACCGCCGCCAAGGCGGACTACTGGCTCTCCTCCTGGCCGGGCAGCGAAGCGGCACTGCTGCTTGCCATGGCTCATGTCATTCTTCGGGAGGAACTCTACGACCGTGAGTTCTTGCGGCGCTGGGTCAACTGGGATGAGTATTTAAGGGAAGAAGATCCCGACAAACCGCAAACATTCGACAGCTTCATCGCCTTACTAAAGCAACTCTACGTTTCTTACACACCCGAATTTGCCGAGCATGAGTCGGGCGTCCCCGCCGGTTTGATCGTAGAAGTAGCGCGCGAGATCGGTCGCGCGGGCTCGGCTTTCTCCACGCATGTATGGCGCAACGCCGCAGCCGGCAACCTGGGTGGCTGGCAGGTGAGCCGCGCATTGGAATTTCTGGTGGTGCTCGTGGGCGCCGTAGCCACACCGGGCGGCACAGCGCCCAGTGCCTGGAATAAATTCATTCCCGCTCCGCCCAATATGCCGCCACCGGCGAAAGTCTGGAATGAACTTCTTCTTCCTCGCGAGTACCCGCTTGCGTTCTTCGAAATGAGCTTCCTGCTGCCTCACTTCTTAAAAGAAGGAAGAGGAAAGCTCTCTATGTATTTCACGCGCGCCTACAATCCCGTCTGGACCAACCCGGACGGCATGACTTGGATTGAGATGCTCACCGACGAGAGCCGAGTGGAGAGGCACGCGTGCCTGACGCCCGTCTGGAGCGAGACGGCCTGGTTTGCCGACTACGTGCTTCCCATGGGCCACGCTTCGGAGCGTCATGATCTGATGAGCCAGGAAACTCACGGAGCCAAGTGGATCGGTTTCCGGCAGCCGGTGATTCGCGTCGCCTTGGAAAAGAGAGGGAGGAAATTCAATTTCACCTATGAGGCGCACCGCGAGGCGGGGTTGGGAGAAATTTGGGAAGAAGACGAATTTTGGATCGAGCTTTCCTGGCGGATTGATCCGGACGGAGCATTGGGAATCCGGAAGTATTTCGAGTCGCCCTATCGATCGGCCGAGAAAGTCACCACCGAAGACTACTATCGTTGGATTTTCGAACACAGCGTCCCCGGACTTCCGGAAGCGGCTGCCAAAGAAGGCCTCGCGCCGCTGGCGTACATGCGCAAATACGGCGCGTTTCTGGTGGAAGACAAAGTTTATCGAACACACGAAGCTACGCCGAAGGCTGCCGATCTGGCCGGCGCGGCAGTGGATCCGTTAACAAAGGTTATCCAGAAGAACGGTGCGCCGATCGGCATTGAGATCGAGGGCGAACCTCACATGGGATTTCCCACGCCTTCGCGAAAGCTGGAGTTTTATTCCAAGACCATGAAAGACTGGAAGTGGCCTGAGCACGCCGTTCCCGGATACATCCGCAGTCACGTGCACTGGAGTGAAATCGATCCCGCCGGCGGGGAAATGCTCCTCATTCCTACATTTCGTCTTCCCACACTGATTCACACCCGATCGGGCAATGCCAAATGGCTTTATGAAATTTCTAACTCCAATCCAGTGTGGATCCATCCGAGCGACGCGCAGCGAATCGGAGTCGATACCGGCGATCTCGTTCGTGTTGAAACCGAGATCGGTTACTTTGTCGACAAAGTCTGGAGCACGGAGTCGATCCGCCCGAGGATTATCGCCTGTTCGCATCATCTGGGGCGGTGGCGGCTCAAAGAAGAACTGGGCGGCGAGCGCTGGTCAACAGCTTTAGTCGACCTGCGGCAAACGGAACCCGGCAAATGGCGGGTGCGTCAGATCCACGGCGTGCAAGCTTTTGAAAGCGAGGATCCGGATTCGCGGCGTGTCTGGTGGGAGAACGCCGGAGTTAATCAGAATCTGACGTTTCCCGTACACCCGGACCCGATCAGCGGCCAGCACTGCTGGCACCAAAAGGTCCGAGTGGTAAAGGCTGCCGCAGACGAACGTTATGGAGATATCTTTGTTGACACAGTCAAAGCTCACGAGGTGTACCGGCGCTGGCTGGCGATGACTCGCCCTGCTCCAGGCCCAAACGGCCTGCGCCGACCGCTTTGGTTCCCGCGCATGTATTGCCCCGCGCGGGAGGCGTTTTATATCGAATGAGGAATTAAGAATTAAGAATTGAGAATGAGTGAAAAATGGTTGCCCTTAGTGTCCTTTGTGCCCTTGGTGGTAAAGCTTTTTAACCACAAAGGACACTAAGGACACAAAGGTCACGCACTTCCTTGAGGGGTTCGCGGCAAAACTCCGCCAGCGTCAGAGCCCGGAGCGTAAGCGACGGGTCCAGCCAAAGTAACAACGTCTTCCAGACGAAGGTTTGGATCACTGACTTAGTCTGGCAGGACCCGTCGCTGACGCTCCGGGCTCTGACGCTGCCTGTTTCGCGACAGAAACTACCTGACACCAAGATCCAAGCCCTCATTTCGCAAAGCGCCGGAAAAAACTATTCTGATTCCACTTGGGACGTTCGCTCCGATTGGCGACTGATTCAGCCAGCGACAGGATCGCGCGATCGAAACCTCCAGCCGCGTCAATATCGACCGGTTGATTCACATCGTCGGAGGGAGCATGATAGCGTTCCGTCAGCCATTTCTTCGAAACAGTCTCTTGCGGTGAACCTTTCTTGAAACCCACTTTGAAAGCGAGTGAGGGAATCCCCTGCCGGATAAAGTTGTATTGATCGCTGCGGATGAAAAGGTTGCGCTCCGGCTGGATATCGGTCTGGACTTCAATTCCAAACGATTTGGCTGCGGCTCGTGCCTGCTGTCCGAGATCCGACTCATCCAGACCCAGCACGGTGAGAATATGGAGCGGAAAGATCGGCAGGAACATGTCAATATTCAGGTCGGCGACGAGTGCCTCGCGCTTTACGGTCGGGTACGCGGTGAAATATTTCGAGCCAAGCAGACCTTTTTCTTCTCCGGTGAGCGCCAGAAACAGCAGCGAGCGCCGAAAGCTCTTCTTTGATTCATGGATGGTCTCGGCAATGTCGAGCAGAGAAGCCACACCGGACGCGTTATCCATGGCGCCGTTATAGATCTTATCTCCTTTTATGGTTTGGCCGACTCCCACGTGGTCCAGGTGCGCAGACAACACCACGTATTCATTTTTCAGTTTCGGATCCGTGCCAGGCAGAACCGCCACCACATTGGGAGATTCCACTTCGGAATGCTCGAATCGAACCTTAGTTTTGACAGAAGCAGGGATGGGAAATCTTGGCAAAGACTTACCGCTATCCGCAAGCGCCAGTATTTCTTTGAACGAGTGTCCGGATCCGGCAAAAAGTTTGTCGGCAGACGCGGGATTGATTGTCACCGAAAGTTTCTGGCCTACAGTTTCATCCAGGCCGGGATCGGTGAGACTCATCGCGGGCTGGAAGCGCGCCAGAGAGGAGCGCTCCCAGGGAATATCCATACTGCGTGGGTTCTGGATGGTTATCGTGCCGACGACCCCCGCGCGTTTCAGGTTGCTCCAGCGCTCGCCCGCTGACTGGTAATGCGAGCGAAGTGGGCCGGGAATGGAAGAAGGTCCTCCGCTGAGGTAAACAACAACCTTCCCTTTTAGATCCAGGCCGGCCAAGTCGTCATATTTCATTTCGGGGACGGTAAGGCCGTAGCCGGCGAAAATCAGCGGCGCTTCCAGCTCCGGAGCCGGTTCGATTCGCATGCTTAGGGTGGCGTCTTTTCCCAGCACCAGCGGCTCGGGTGTTCCCTTACGCACTAAAGCAAGGCTTGACTGTTCTTCGATAATGCGCCGCGAGTGAAACTTGACCGGCTGATAGTAGCCGGAAGCGCCGGCGGGTTTGAGGCCTGCCCGTTCAAATTCACGCTCCACATATGCGGCCGCCTTCCGATACGCCTCACTGCCGGTGTTGCGCCCTTCCATCTTGTCGTCAGCAAGAAAGCGAACATGCGCCCACCAGCGTTGTCCGTCGGAGATTGCGTTGGCTGCGAGAATGAAAAATACCACTCCAATTGAGATCAGTGCATAGCGCTTCATGGATTGTTCTCCTGTTTTCCGAAGGTATTTACAATAGCACGCCAGAGATAGAGGCGCACGATCGTTCACGAGCCTACAGTGACATCGCGACAACCAAAGAAGTGAAGCGGCCCGCGTCAAGAACGGCGCATGATCGGCGGCTGCAGACGTCGTGGCGACACCCACAGAGCCGCGACCGGAAGGGAGCGGCGCGCCAGATTGAGTCGTCGCGATCAGGCTCACAAATGGGAGTCATCCTGCATCGTTAGT
>DASYPF010000245.1:0-8311 GCA_036006905.1 Acidobacteriota bacterium | reverse complement strand
TGAACATTTACGCCTCCGCTGAGCTTGTCCCAGCGGAGCCTTGGGTATCAATTGTTGCGCTTGCGCCTTAGAACACGATCTTGGCCGCCAACTGGATAAATCGCGGGAAGTTGGACTGTCTGGTCACATCCTTATTTATTTGTCCGAAATTGCTGTTGTTCGGATCATTGCCGTAATTGCGCTCATCATACATCGGCGAGTTGAAGACGTTGTACAACTCGACGCGGAGCTGCAACTTGATGTTCTCGGTAATCCGGTTGTTCTTTGCAAGATTCATGTCGAACTGGTGGAAATGGGGGCGCCGGATGTGCGAATCACGGAAAGGTATGGTCCGCTCGGTGAAGCTGGGACGGACGATGAAATTCGGCTCAGTGCAGCCGGCTGCCACGGAATAACTCTGCATGGTGACTTTGCCGCTATTGTCCATCTGCGACACGCACGGAATCGCTCCCTGGATGATGCGGCCGTCCAACTTCATATCCGGATTCTTCGCGTTCTTCACATAAAAGGTGCCGCCGGGCAAATCCCAGGGGCGGCCGGAATTGAAGATGTAGGCCCCCGCCATTTCCCATCCGCCGACAATCGTGTCGATGAAGCGGTTGACATTGCCCAAGAGCAGTTTGTTCTGGCCGATAGGAAGGTCATAGACTCCCGAGACGGTCAAACGATGAGGGCGGTCTGTGGTGTAGACGCTCCTCTGGATGGTTTTGGCGATGTCGTCCAGGAACCCATTCTGCTCGATCATTTTCGAGAAGGTGTAGGTTCCCGCTAGTGCCAAGCCGCCTGACATACGCTTTTCGGCCACCACCTGCAACGAGTTGTACCAGATCTTCCCGTCGTTTCGCTCAAACTCCGAAAAGCTCGTGAATTGAGGAAAAGGACGGTTCAAGTCGAAACGCGATATGGTGGTGCTGGTAAAGCGGCCGGTTCCCTCAAATCCAGGCAGTTGAAAGAATGGATTGGGAAGCAGTTGGTTACAGAAATTTGCGCTGCCACCTCTAGTAACATCACACAATTTGCGGAACTCCGGACTCGGTTCGTTGTATCCGCCCCAAGAGTTTTGTTCCTGTCGCGTGCGGCTTCCCACATAGCTCATTTCCAGGCGCGAGTTCCACGGGAGCTGTCGCTGCACACCCAGCGAGAAGTTGAAAACGTATGGGATCTTGAAATGGGTATTCGAAAAACTCGGACCTCTTCCCAGGAAGGTGAGCAAACCGAGCGAGCTTCCAGGCGGTTGCGCAACTCCGTCAGGGAATGGATTGGCCAGATTGTACAGCGGCGTTCGGTTGCCATCGAGCGAAGCAACGAGCGGGGTTTGAATGCTGAAGCCGTTTCTGACCGCCGTCCCGGTTGGATTCAGGTAGTACTGCCCGAAGCCCCCGCGGAGAACGGTCTTTTCGTTCAACCGGTAAGCAACCCCTACTCTGGGTTGAATGTTGTTCCTGTCCCAATCCCACGGGTAGTCCGGGTTTCCATTAACTCCGGCAAAACCGAGTCCTCCCTTAACCTGAAAGCCAGGAAACTTTGTTTGGTCGATCTTCGAAGAAATCGGGTTGATTACATTGGGATCAAAACCTCGATTCTCGCGGTTGTAACGCTCCTTAATTGGACCGTTCAGGTCCCAGCGGAGACCGAGATTCAGCGTTAGGCGCGGGGTTACTTTCCAGTCATCTTGAACCCACGGCGCATAATATTTCCACATGAAGATGGGAAACACGTTGAAGTCGATATTTCCGCCTGATGGAGCGCCCAGGAGCATCGAGGCAATCGAGTTGCCGCTCAGAGCATCCCCCTGGTTGAAATTCTTCTGCGTGAACACCCGGCTGAAGTTGACCGCCATGCCGGCATTACCGCTTTGCAGCAGAGCATACTGAGTCAGCCTCATGTCCAGGCCGGTTCTAATGGTATGTGATCCTCGAATGATCGCCACATTGGGTTGGAAGCCAAAGACGTTGGTCGGCTCCTTCGTAAAGCTTCCTCGACCAATCTGTGTATAGTCGTTAACGTTAATTCGCGGGAACATCTTGATCGGCAACTGATCGGCCAGGCCCTTGGAGAAGCCCAGTTGGGCCGCGTCAAAGCCCAGACCGAGATCGGATCTGGCCAGTTCGACGTACCGATTACCGGAAACCCTAACATTTAGGACCAAGTTCGGAGTGAAGGTGCGAACCCAGTCGAAAACGCCGGTGTGATTCAGACGCTGCAGCGGTAACTGGCCGTCGGCGGCGGGACCGGAGATTATGGCTGTAGTGTAACGGGTCTCGGTACGCAGGTTGTAGCCATAGCGGAAGAAAAGCCTGTCCCTGGCACCGATAACCTGATCCACTTTGGTTGCGAAATTGTGGTAGGTATCAAAAGCGACATTGGGAACAAAGGAATAGTTGTCCCGCCACGGATCCGAACCGGCGGTCTGGAAATTCGGCTTCGGATAGAAAGAAAGCAGCTTCTTGGCAATGGGATTGATCCGGTTTTGAGGAATGATATGTCCAGGAAAGGGGTCGCGAACCCACTGTCCACTGACATCTCGTCCTGTCGCCGGATCGTAAATGGTAAGCAAGTTTCCATTCCTATCCTTCAGTTGGCTAAAGTCGCCATTAATCTGCCGGTCGTCCGGGTAAGTCAGCGTCGCCGGATTCGGTGTTCCCTCCTTGTAGTTCTCAAAAGCGATCATGAAGAAGCTTTTGTCGCGACCGTCATAAAGTTTGGGAATAAAAACCGGAGCGTCAAATTCAAACCCGTACTGGTCCAGAAAGTGCCCCGACTTGGGTGGCTTTGGCTGTCCGGGCGTTGGTTTGTACTGCGAGTTGATCTGCAGGAAATTCGCATCCAGCCATTGCCGACGCATGAATTCGTAAACCGTTCCATGCGGCCTGTTGGTGCCAGACTTTAGCGACACGTTAATGACGCCGCCGGCGGTTCGGCCGTACTGGGCATCGTACGAATTGGTGATTATCTTGAACTCTTCGACAGAATCGACTGTGGGAACATAGGCCAGATTGTTTCCACCCTGAATGGAATTGTTCGGAGCGCCATCGAGCAGGAATTCATTGTTGCGATTCTGTCCGCCGTTGATGGACCAGTCCGCAATCGCTCCATTGTCAAAGGGCCGCTGATAGATGGCCGGACCGTTATAGGTAATACCGGCCACCAGCATGGAGAGCATGAACGGGTTGCGGGCGTTCAGCGGTATTTCTGTAACGCGCTTGTTTTCGATGACCATTCCGCGGTCGGCCTTCGACGATTCCAGCATGGGCGCTTCGGATATGACCGTCACCGCTTGAGTGACCTCGCCGACCTCCAGTTGAATGTCGATGGTCGCTGTCTGGCTCACCTGCAGCGTCACTTTGTCGCGCGTGAATTTCTTAAATCCGGGGAGCTCGGCTGTGACGGAATAGATACCTGGTTTTAGAAAAGGGATGGTGTAGTTTCCAGAGTCGCTCGTAATAGAGCTGGCAATTTCGTTGGTTTGGGAGTTTTGCACCACGACAGTCACTCCGGGCACGGCGAGACCGGATGGATCCGTGACTCTTCCATTCACGGTTGCACGGAATTCCTGACCTAAGGCGCTAACCGTCAAAGTAATGAGGCAAAAGACAAGCAGGATTTGGCATTTCCGATCCATTCAACCCTCCTTAAAGATCTAAAAATCGGAAGCGAAAAAACTAGGTTTGCAGAAAGCCAAAGTACTGCAAGGTGATTTCTTTGTAAAGAAGTAACAGATGTTGCTTAGCGATTACCGCATCGTGAAATGAGTCAATCCTTTGAATTTCCATCCAATTTTTTGGTTCACGAGCACGTCAACGTCCACGACTACGGCCAATCGAATCGTGAGCGATTGTGTATTTTTCGTCTGCGTGGGCGTGGACGTGCTCGTGAACGTGAACGTGGTCGGCCTTTATTGAGTTGCGGCTCCGCCGCGCTAGGCCTTTGTGGTGAACGTTTGTGAATAATCCGGGTAAGCAAGCGGACTCTCGCCGGAGGTCGGCTCCCTAAACAGCAACCGGCCGCTTTCGGTATTTCGCCCACACCAAACACACCACCAGAGCAACCGTACCCAGAATGCTTAACATCATGCCCCGGAATAGACTGCTCGGTTGATATCTCAGTTCCACTTTGTGTTTGCCGGCCGTGAGAAATACTCCGCGAAACAGATAGTCGGCAGGAAACACAGGCTGGTACCGCCCGTCGACGTACGCTTTCCAGCCGGAGGAATACCTTTCGAAGTTCACAAAAATCCCGCTCTGACCGGTTTCCACCTGATAAGTCGTGTGATTGAGACTCCTACCAATCTCCTGAATAACGCAGGGGTGATTGGGATTGCCTGAAAATGGCGGCAGCCGCGATTCGACGACAATCTCATTTTTTAAGTCGGCAAATTTCATTCGCCGCAAGACGTCTTTTGGTTCCGACTCGATCCAGTGGGCATAGAATCGCGCGCGCTCCGATCCCGGCTTGCGATACACGGCATAGGGTCCGTAGTTTTTCTCCAAAACGTAATCCCGTGGTGGAGCCGCGTGCGATAAAAGGAGATATTCCACGTTCAGCAGATCAAAGAACCCAACGTTGTCTCGAACTGCGCCTATCGTAACCGAATAGTAAGACGCCGATGTTTTGAGGTAATCGATCAGCTCTGCTCCATATTTTTGGATCGCTCTGTCTGCGTCCTCGCGCAAAAGCGTCTGCGCATGAATTCGCTTGGTATCCAGGTTGATCAACCAGGAATAGATATCACCGAGATGCGGGTCAATCTCCCTGAGAAATTCGAAAACCCGCCGCGGAGTCATCACATCATATCCGCGCACGTCTTCGATGCCATAAACCATCGCAGTGTTTGCTGGAAGAATATCTTCGAAGGAATAGACTCGAGCGTTTCTGCTAGGAATCGCATCTACGACCTGAAGCGGCGGATAAAGCGCCCGGCTCTTTCCACGAGCATTCAAGCTAAAAGAGACGATCAACAGATCCACAAGAAGGATCACAGGCAATACCGCCTTTAGCCATTTTCGACTTAACACGAGTACGGCAAATACCGTCAAAAGCAGGAAGGCGCCAGAATGCGCGGCCTGAAAAATCGTGCTTTTCAACAGACCGAGCGCGACGAGGTAGTCACGAAATTGCCAGAAGCCGAGTACTGCCAGTGCGCCAGCTGGAAGCGCCGTTACAGCCAGAGCCGCCAAAATGGACGAGCTGAATTTGGAGGAGGTCGCTTCCGCATCGACGCCGGCACTCCGGGAAAAAAGATAATCGGCGCCACGCGCGGCAAAAGCTGCCAGCGCAAAGATCACAAGAAAAACAAACTTCGCCCGGCGCACCTGGCGCAAACCCGGAAGGTTCAATAGATTTTCAACCAAAGGAACTCCGAGCAGTAACAACAGCGAGATCGCCAACATCAGCGCTAGGAACCAAAGCAATTGATCGTTCTTCTTTTCGCGGCGTGCGAATGCAAACGGCGCCAGCACAACGGCGCCAATCGACGAATAAAATGCAGCATCGACATAACCGGGAAAACCCCAGAAGTCCTGACGTACCGGATTACCAAAGAAGTCGGGTATGAGGAAATTCAAGAAGTTCCTAACGGAATAAGGAAAACCCGATCGAAGGATTCTTGGACCGACTGGCACCATGCTCTCGAGAAAATATTCATAAGACGGCAACCACTGGATCGCCGAGACCAGCAGAGCAATCACGAAGGCCGCACCAATTGCCGTTAGACCTGGCAGCGCACGCATCCTGCGTGCTGGTGCGGAAATAGAGGCACGCTGGAAGCGTGCACCCCCAGGGAAGCTTTCCGCGCGCGCATCACTGTTGCGGAGCGGGGCCGCAATAATGTTGAGTGCCGCAAACAATCCGATGAATAGATAAGCCGGTACTGTCGACTGCGGTTGGCCGGCAACAACAATCACAGTCAATAGCCCGCTGAACACAGCCATAGCGGATGCGCTGCGGCGCTGCAACAACCTCCCAGCGGCCAACAACGCCCAGGGAAATACGATGGTCACATTCGAATATGGAAATGCCAGTGACGCAACCGTATGCATGGAAAGCGAAAAAACCCCAGCTCCCAACAGACTGGCTTCCGGGCTGAGCTTCTGCTCTCTGAGAAACAAAAACATCCCTGCCAGAGCGAGGATTAGCTTCAACATGAGAACCACCGTGAACGAATAACGCAGCGGCAGCAGCAGATGAATCCAGGTTAGCGGAAACAGCAGCGCGGTTTGCGGATTGGCAAAGAAAGGTGTTCCCAGGTAATTATCTTGAGTCCAGAGAGGGATCTGGCCGGTAGAAATCGCGTTTTTGAAAAACTGCGCCCACGGATAGAACTGAAACAGGAGATCAAACTGTTCCGCCTTCTCCATGCGAAATTGAGGAAGTTCCGAGCGCCACGGTTCATACTGATAGAGAAAGCCGGCTGGAACAAGAGTCCGGCCGCCAAAAAATGCATCGGCAAAAAACAACACTCCAATCAGAATGCAGGTGAGCAGGCCGGCACGGTGGGACATTCGGTTCCCATCATACGATCTCTAAAGGTCGAAAGTCGAAGGTCGAAAGTCGAAGGTCGAAAGTCGAAGGTCGAAAGTCAGGGGTCACAGGTCAGAGGTCACAGGTCAGCAGGTCACAGGTCAGGTCAGCCCGTCACAGGTCACAGGTCAGCAAGTCACAGGTCACAAGTCAGAAGGTCACAGGTCGTAAGTCGCAGCTAACTTCCAATAGCATCTGACTTGCTGACCTGCCGACTTGTGACCTGCCGACCTGTGACGCGGTGACCTGTGACCTGTGACCCGTGACGCGCTGACCTGTGACCTTCGACTTTCGACCTTCGACTTTCGACTGATTATGACGAGGCTTCAATCCATTCACCAACCGATGCACTTCTCTCACAATATGCTCTTCAATCGTCGCATCCCAGACGCTCGGCAGGCCATAGACCATCATTGACCTGGCTCCCTCGTATCCACCTTCATTCAGCACGCGAACCGAAGGAATGTATGCCATCACATCGTTCGCATAAGCAGTCGCCCAGATCGAATCACCCAGTTCGTGTTTCAATCGAAGCGCATAATCGACGACCACTTCTCCCCCCAGCGCAATCCATAGCTGGCGATTGCCCAACCTCCAGACCTGCACCGGATATGGATACGTCGGGGCGAACTGCTTTCCTTCCTCCATCTCTGCCAGCATGCGCCGCGCCCATCTTCGGATCCAATCGGTCTCGCTTTTCGTTCGAGCTATCAGTTCCTCGCGGCTTGGCGGAGGCGCCAGCCGCAGATTAATCCGCGAAAAAGCCGCTTCCATTTTCGCGTCCAGCGGCTTCATGGAATTAGCCAGCGCGTGATTGACCGCGTCCGCCAGTTGCCTGCCATATTTTTCACAAAGCGCCACCGAACGGCGCGGAATAGGATTGGCATCGGCGCCACAGCCGGCGAAAAAGAGAGAGGTTGCTCCTGGATGGTCCTTTTCCAAATCATCCTGAGCAAAACCAGCGTAGTCTCCCGACCACTGGTAGGAGTCGAGCGTGGTGTTGTGGCAGGCGTATCCAAATACAATCGCCAGAAGTTCCCCATTGGAACGCGATACCCGAAGTACCGGAACGGAATGATCGACCGGGCCTTTCACCGGCTTCCCTTCCTCAACGTCTTTTTCTGTATTGTTCCGGCGATTAATCGCAAAACCTGCGTTGCCCATTCCGGTTGCCAGTGTCGCGGGCTCCAGCCTTGCAAAAGCCATCTCCACGGCTTCGACCATCTGTGTTTCTAACTGCTGGGAATAGGCTTCAATTTTCGCCAGTTGCTCCGCATCCAAAGGGTAAATGTCGTAGAGCGCGTCACGCAGCACCGGCCCGCTGTGCGTGTGGGAGGTGGTGAGCATCACGGCCTCGCGGCGCAGTTCCAGCTTCTGCTGCAATCTGGCGCACACCTGCTCACTCAAATTTCGGGGCAGGCCCAAAAGATCGCTGGTGACGATAACGGCGCGGCCGCCAGCACCGTCCTCAAGCGCCAGCGCTTTCACCCAGAGGTCCTGCAGCACACCTTCGGACGAGTGCGTGCGCGCCGCATAGCCGGCCATCCACATTGACTCGACAGGCGTGATTTTGACGCGCGCAACGCCGGCTTTCCATGGGGCAGATCGGATCTCGGCAACGGCCGTGGCAGAGAAACAAAGTGCAACGCATGTTAAAAGGATTTGGCGAGCAACACAAAGAATAACTCTGTAGTTTCGAAGCACAATTCTCCTTCCGATCCCTAACAACCGCAGCTCGACGGTTATAATCCGCTAGTTCCAAAACGGGAGGGCTTCAGTTTGCTGAGCCGCG
>DASYPF010000244.1:0-5263 GCA_036006905.1 Acidobacteriota bacterium | reverse complement strand
ATTGGTTAACCGATGACTGGTGACCAATGACCAGTGAAGAATACTGCCGACTGCCTACTGCCTCCTGCCGACTGCTTACTGCCGACTGCCTACTGCCTCCTGCCTCCTGCTCCCCGCCTGCCGTCTGCCGCACACTCACCCGACTGTGCCGGTTTGCCGGCTAGGCCGATGAGATCGTTTACGATTCAGCAGGCGTTGAATACGCGCTACCAGCTCGATCATCGAAAACGGTCTGACGATGTAGTCATCTGCCCCAAGTTGAGATATCTGTTTCACTTCCTCTTCGGTTCCTATCGATGTAATTACCATGACTGGCACTTCGGCAAACAACGCCATCTGTCGCAGCCGCTTCACTAGTTCCAGACCGTCGGTGCCGGGCGCTTTCGCATCGACAATGATCAGCGAAAAAGACGCGCCCATCGCTGCTGTCAAGGCTGCTGTCCCTTCGCGGAAGCTTTGAATCTCGAATCCTTCGTCTTTCAAGCGCTGCTCGATGGTGCCTGCGATCAGTTCATCGCTCTCCAGAAGCAATATTTTCGAGCCGGCGCTCTCTTCTGACAATACTCGGTCCTTGCCCATGACCTTGGCACGATAGAGGAATCGATCTGCTTCGGCTACCGCATCCTCTACCGACACGCCTTCCTTGACTTTTGCAATGCCGGCAGAAAAACTCACCTTGAAGGTTCGGCCATCCGGAGCCTGAAAGAGCTCCTCGCGAATAGTCTCCAGGGCTTTGCCGAGGGCCCGCACGGCCCCCGGCTGATCGGTTTTTGGAAAGAGAGCAACGAATTCTTCGCCTCCCCACCGCGCCAAATAATCTGATCTTCGCAACGGCTTCGACATCACCAACGCGGCGCGACGCAGCACTTCGTCGCCGACGGCATGTCCATAGGTATCGTTGATCATTTTGAAACCGTCAAAATCGATCATGGCAAGTGACAGCGGCTCGTTGGCACGCGTTGCCAAAGCCTGAGCGCGGCCGAAAGCTTCGACAAAAGCTGCGCGATTGGGCAAGCCGGTCAGTGAATCCTGGCGCGATTCCCGAGCAGTGGTTTTTACTCGATGCAGCTTCGCAGCCACTGCGGCGAAAAGAGTCTCCGGATTGAACGGCTTCTCGAAATACTCATCCGCCCCAAGGGCGAAGCACTCTGTCTTGGCCAATGCTCCGGACCGGGAAGAAAGCACAAAGATCGGAATCTCTGCCGTTCGATTTCGCTCGCGCAGCCGCACCAGGAGTCTTCTCCCGTCCATGTCGGCCAGACTCAGATCGAGCAGGATTAACGAGATTTCTTTTTCTTCAAGAATCCGCTCGGCATCTGCGGCTGTCTTGGCCACTAGAATCTCTCGGTGGGACGCATACAGCTTTCGCTGGAGCAAGTGCGTTGTTTCAGGGCTGTCCTCGATGATCAGAATTCCAACCGGTTCGGCTTCACCTTGGCCGTTGGCCGTAGCCTCACGAAGAGTGGCCAGAAGATCTTGCAGACGCGTAGGGAGCTCTTCGATTGTCTTCTGCAAAGCGTGGGCAACTTCGGAGATTTCAGGAAAACCATAAGTGCGGCTTGAATCGCACAGAGAGTGCGCGAGCCTGTAAATTGAATCGATTGCTTCGGGAGAGTTTTGCTGCAGAGCTTTCTGAGCGACTTCAAGCGCGTGAATCTGCGCCGCGAGAGCTTCTCCATAACGCGTCGTTGAGTCGCTCATGATTCTTCTTCGTTTTCGGTTCAAATCTCAGCCGGCAGGGAGACGGCGTCTGCAATCCGCCCCGCTGGAAGCATGCAACGCATTTCAGGGGTCCCCGGCAGATGCGCAAAAGTATCGGAATCAGAGAACTCTGATGAAGTGGGTGCGGTTACTCCGAGCCCTTCGAAAGTATACACTATTGTTTTGAGCCGGCAAGACCATGCCTTCGAGGCGCCAGATCCACCTCCCAGAATCGCGCAAAGCTATCCAATGTCGTTTTTGCCAGTCCCGGGATCGGCACTTCGGCGTCTAAAGTGAAGTGCAGGAACGCAATGCACATTTCGTCGGTCGTGTTTTCTCCCCAGCCAACATCGCGAGGGGGATTATTCGGATTTTCCGGATTGTTTTCGGAATTGTCGTAATACGCAGTCAGGTTGATCCGAGTGCCTGTTTTAAGTACGATCGGATCTTCATAAAAATACGTCCCTTGCCAGTGGAAATCCCAATTCGGCACGTCGACCAGGCAAAGCTGTTTCTTGTCTGGCGCGATTGCCGTTACGGTCATCTTTTTCCCCAACAAGTGCATATGAGGAGTTACGCCCAATAGATGGACGTCGGCGGGGAGGAAGGCGAGGCCGTTTGGAAGTGAAGCGGTCACCTTGTAATTGCTTTCGCCAGCAGGTATTTTGAAGTTGGTGTTAATGATGGGAAGCGCCAGCAGCGTTTTCTTCACCGGTGTCTTGGAAAAGTACAGCCCCACAGAAGTTCGGTCCGCTTCCTGCTTTCCGCTTCGCGCGCTATAGTGAACCTGCATCACGACGCGAGAGTTTTTGGGAAGCATCATTCCCACGCCATCCGGTAGCAGCTTGGGCCGGTTGCCTGGAGCCCATCCCCCGAGAGCGTAGATAAAGGAAAAACCGGGGCCTCCAAAGCAGGTATATCCGGGCCCTGGATCCTGGCTGTCCAAATGCTGCGACGGAGCTTTAGGATCGCTATCCACAAAGAGCAACACGTGGTGCACCATGGCGCGACTTCCCGGAAGAACCTCAGCGGCACTGACGTAGCGGTTTTCGTCCAGGTTGGTCGGCAGCACAAAGCAGCGATACATATCGCCTTTGGAAAAATCCGGCGTCATCGGCTCGTCCATCGCCAAAATCATGTCCGGCTGTCCCAACGACCAGCCTGAATTGAATTTCAGAGGCGCTGATAAATCTACCGGATTCCCCTCCGGGGCGCCTGAATCCACCCATCGGCGCAACATGCGTATCTCCTCGGAGGTCAGAGAGGGATTATCCTGATATGCGGCGCACTCGGAATTCACATGCCAGGGCGGCATAATCCGATTTTCTGTTTGATACCGGATCTCTCCTTTGTGGTCGTAGGCGTCCTGATAAGTAATCAAAGAAAAAGGCGCAATATCTCCGGGATGATGGCAAGTCTGGCAGCGGTCTTGCAAGAGACGCACGACTTGCTTGTTGAAGGTCACCGGCTCTTCGTTTTCTATGGAAACAGGACGGCGGCGGGAAGGCCCCGGCTGCTGGGCCGGTACCAGCACGGCGAGCCCAGCCAGGAGAAGTCCTGCCAGCAAGATTTGTTTAACAAGCATGGATGGAAAACCTCGGAGTGTATTATACGAGGCAAACCGAAAGTTTTCCTCAAATATCTGCAAAGCGGAAAAGCAACAATAGCGTTTGAACGTGCGCCGTAGGCGCACACTGGAGTTTGGACATTTTTTGAAACGACAGGTCGAGTCAAAGCCCGCTTCCGCGGGCTTTCCCGAAGGGCTATTAGGCCAGCCGTTCACGGCTGGTGAAGGGAAATCTCAAAAACGGTCGAGCCCGCTTCAGCGGGCTTCTCGAGCCATGGCTTTAGCCGCAGGTTTGGGGGGAATGTTGACAGAAGCATGAAGATTTTCTTGCGAATGGGGAGGGGCTCAAGCCGCTGTTTTGGGAAGCCCGCTGGAAGCGGGCTGTCACGTTTTTGGAAATTTCTCTTCACCAGCCGTAAACGGCTGGCCTAACTAACAGCCCTTCGGGCAAGCCCGCTAAAGCGGGCTAAACGGAGCGACTTAAAACATAACGCTACACATCGGGAATGCTACTGCGCGGCGAGAAACTGTTGCTGCAAGCGATCAAGTCTTCCAATTTCTTCAGGGCGGCGCCCGAGTCAATAGAATCTGCGGCAATCTGCACTCCTTCTGCCAGACTGGAGGCCCGTTCTCCGGCCATAATTGCGGCTGCTGCGTTCATCAACACGATGTCACGCCGCGGGCCCTTCTTGCCGCACAGAACACTTAAGATGATATCAGCGTTTTCGCGAACGTTTCCGCCGCGCAGATCTTCCACTCTGGCACGCGGCAGACCGACATCCTCAGGGTCGACCTCGTAGGTAGATAAATTTCCATTGCGCACTTCAGAGATTCTGCTCGTACCGGTATTGGACATCTCATCCAATCCGTCGGCTCCGTGAACCACAAATGCCCGTCTCGTTCCAAGCTCCTTCAGGACCGCAGCGAGGGTTTCAGTAAGGTACGCGCTGTAGACACCCAACACCTGGGAAGAAGCGCCCGCCGGATTGGTCAGCGGACCCAGCATGTTGAACACGGTTCGAATCTTCATCTCGCGCCGCGCCAGCATCACCGCCTGCATAGCGCGATGCAGCAGCGGGGCGTAGAGAAAACCGATACCCACTTGGTCGATGCAGCGGGCGATCTGCCACGGTGCGATCTGGATATTGACGCCTAGCGCCTCAACTACATCAGCGCTGCCGCAGAGACTGGAGACGGAGCGGTTGCCATGCTTGGCAACCCGCAATCCTGTTCCTGCGACGACAAATGCCGTCGCTGTCGAAACATTGAACGTATTGGCGGCATCGCCGCCCGTCCCGCAAGTATCGATCAACGTTTCTCGTTCCGTGTCGGCCAGCGCTGAAGTTACCGGACGGTGCGCCCAAACAGCGGCCGCGCGCCCGCGCAAAACCCGCGCAAAACCAATCAATTCCTCGATAGTTTCGCCCTTCATCCGGAGAGCTGTCAGAAAGGCCCCAATCTGCACATCGTGCGCGTTTCCGGACATGATTTCTTCCATCACCGTTTGTGACTCCTGGCGCGTCAGGTTCCGCCTTTCGACTAAGCGTTTTAAGGCATCGGCCACAATGGGCGAATTTACAGATTCAGCCATAGAGCGTCCATGTTAGCACTTTCCTAAAGAGAAACCCGAGCGCGGCCGAACCAGGAAGCAAAGGTTTTACGGGCGGTTAGGCCATAGTCATGATGAAAAGCCGATTACGCTCACGCCCACGCCCACGTTAACGCCACGCCTGTCCAAATTAGCATTTTTAGAGTTCGTAACTTGGACAGACGTGGACGTGGTCGTTGACGTGCACGTGCTCGTGATCGGTTTTTGTCAGCCTGGGTACTATTTGGGCGCAAGCCAAAAGCCGTTCACGTGCACGTTCACGACCACGTCCACGTTCACGCCCACGAGAAAAACCGCCACCTCGCCTGCCGGTCAGTTAAATTGATGTTAACCGAAATGACGAAGCTCTAGACCTGTTGCCCGTACGTGCACGCCATTCCAATTTG
>DASYPF010000243.1:0-4240 GCA_036006905.1 Acidobacteriota bacterium | reverse complement strand
CCTGCCGCCGCTAAGGCCGGCAAAGCGAAACTGAGGCAAACCGCGATGATGGGCAGGCGCAACGAGCGGCCTGGGTGACAGCATTTCATCGTTATCTCCGGAGATGCGCCAGGAAAATGTAAACGCTATCATAGTCTGGTGCTCCGGCAAAGTCCGTGGCTTTGGCGTGGCTTTGGCGAACGCGGGGAAGGCAGACGACTGTGCAAATTGATGCCCACCAGCACTTTTGGATTTATGACCCGCTAGGCCACGACTGGATTGACGAGTCGATGGGGGCCATTCGCCGAAACTTTCTGCCTGCCGACCTTAAGCCGTTATTGGAGAAAAACGGATTTGAGGGCAGTGTTCTCATTCAGGCCCGACAGACACTCGATGAGACGCGCTGGCTGCTGGAGCTGGCCGAAGCCAATCCTTTCATTCTCGGAGTGGTGGGCTGGGTCGATTTACGCTCGTCTCGAATACGTATGGAACTGCAATCCCTCGCAAAGAACCGCAAGCTCGTCGGAATTCGCCACGTTGTACAGAGCGAGCCGGACAACTTCCTGCTACAACCAGATTTCTTGCGTGGCATCTCCATGCTGGAAGAATTCGACCTTGCTTATGACATTCTGATCTATACAAAGCATCTGCCAATCGCAGTGAAATTTGTTGAGCGATTCCCGCGTCAGCGTTTTGTCCTGGACCATTTGGCGAAACCGCCAATCAAGAGCGGCGCGGTTGACGACTGGGCGAATGGACTCCGTCGACTCGCTGTGTTTCCGAACGTCTTCGCCAAAGTGTCAGGCTTGGTCACCGAAGCAGACTGTCAGGCGTGGACGCCTGAAGATTTCCGGCCCTACCTTAACGTCGCATTCGAATGCTTTGGACCCAGCCGATTGATGATCGGCTCGGACTGGCCGGTGTGCATGGTAGCGGCTTCCTACGAACAAACTGTAGATCTCGTGAAAGATTATCTAAACGCTTATCCGCCGGAAGAACGCGCGGCGGTACTTGGTGGCAATGCCGCGAAGTTCTGGCGGTTGAAGCCACGATAAGAGATGCTGCGAACACTCACAATGTTCTACAATGCCCCTGGAAAAATCGCCTTGTGCTTGCCAACGTTTGCGAAGGGACAAAAGTCAGTTCGTTCTCATGTCGAATAAGGTGCTTAAGCTCGATCCGAAAGACAACGTGCTGATCGCGCTGGCCGATCTGCGAAAAGGCGATCAAATTTCGTTTGCCGGTCAGATCCACACGTTGCAAGAGGACGTCCCCGCAAAACACAAGTTTGCTACCGAGGATCTGTCGACTGGTGCGAATGTAAGAATGTACGGCGTGATCGTGGGGAAGACGTTTGAACCGATCGTGCGTGGCGGCCTTCTCACCACGCGAAATATTCATCATCAGACAGACGCATTTCAGCCGAGAACTGACCCGTTCCACTGGACACCGCCTGACGTCTCACGATGGCGACAGAGGGAGTTCTACGGATACCAGCGCGCTGATGGGCAAGTTGGCACGCGAAATTATTGGGTCGTGGTGCCATTGGTCTTTTGCGAGAACCGGAACATCGCCGTTTTGAAACAGGCGTTTGAGGAGGAGTTGGGTTTTGCGGCGCCACAACTTTATCGGCGTCAGGTGGCGGAGCTGGCCCGGCTTTATCAGGCCGGTAAGACAGAAGAAATTAAGGCTCACGCCTCGCAGGCTGACACTGTAAATCCGCAACGTTCCCGAATTTTCAAAAATGTGGACGGGATCCGATTTCTGCTGCATGAAGGCGGCTGCGGCGGAACGCGGGAGGACTCGAACAATCTCTGCGGACTGATTGCGGGCTACATCAATCATCCCAATGTGGCAGGAGCAACCGTGCTCAGCCTGGGATGCCAACATGCGCAGATCGGCATTTTGCGGCGAGAGTTGCTCGAGAGAAATCCGAATTTCGATAAGCCCCTGGTGATTGTGGAACAGCAGCAAAGCGGCACCGAGGTGGCGATGCTGACAGAAGCGATTCAGGACACGTTCCTGGGTCTCGTGAAAGCCAATGAGTGCCAGCGCACCAGCGCTCCTCTTTCCAGCCTATGCCTGGGTTTGAAGTGCGGAGGATCGGACGGCTTCTCCGGCCTGTCTGCGAACCCGGCGATTGGACACACCTCCGACCTTCTTGCGGCGCTTGGCGGAAGAACCATCCTTTCGGAATTTCCGGAATTATGCGGCGTGGAGCAAGAACTCATCAACCGGAGCACGCGCAGGGAAGTGGCGGACCGATTTATTCATTTGATGAAGAGTTACAACGCACGAGCCAAGGCCGTGGGGTCCGGTTTTGAAATGAATCCAAGCCCGGGCAACATGCGCGACGGGCTGTTGACCGATGCGATGAAATCCGCGGGCGCGGCGAAAAAAGGCGGCAATTCTCCCGTGACAGCGGTTCTGGATTATCCCGAGTATGCGACCCAATCCGGTCTGAATTTGCAATGCACGCCGGGGAACGACGTGGAATGCGTCACGGCGCAGGTTGGTGCCGGAGCAAGCGTGGTGCTGTTTACCACGGGGCTCGGAACACCCACAGGAAATCCCATTGCGCCCGTGGTGAAGCTGTCTACAAATTCGCCACTCGCACAACGGATGGCGGATATCATCGACATCGATACCGGCGGAATCATTTCCGGAGAGAAAACGATCGAGCAAACGGGCGAAGAAGTTCTCGACTTCGTGATTCAGGTGGCGAGCGGAGAAATTCGCACCAAGGCGGAAGGCAAAGGTCAGGAAGATTTTATTCCCTGGAAGCGAGGTATTTCCCTCTGAACACCACGGGCAGCGAAGGGAAGAATTTTCGGCTGGATGGCAAGGTGGCCGTAGTCACGGGGGCCGGGAGCGGCATCGGACAGGCGATCGCGCGGCGCTTCGCGGCCAACGGCGCAGCCGTACGAATCATCGATATCAATTCCAGCCACGCCGAGGCCACCGCAAAGCTAATCGCGGACACCGGAGGCGAGTCGACAGTTCATGTTTGCGATGTTACGGACCAGCGGCAAGTCCGCGAAACATTCCAGAAAATCTTTGCCGAGTCGCGGACGGACATCCTTGTGAACAATGCGGGTATTTCGCATATAGGCACGGTAGAAACGACGACCGAGGAAGATTTCGACCGGGTATTTCGTATAAACGTGAAGGGCATATACCACGGCATCCACGCTTCGATTGGCCACATGAAGGCGAACGGCGGGGGCGTAATTCTCAACATGGCTTCTATCGCGGGGTCCGCGGCGCTCGCTGATCGCTTCGCCTACTCGATGAGCAAGGGTGCAGTCATCGCAATGACCTTTTCCATAGCGAAGGACTACCTCCAACACAACATTCGCTGCAATTGTATTTCGCCTGCCAGAGTGCACACGCCGTTTGTCGATGACTACCTTCGGAAGAACTATCCCGGGCGCGAGAAGGAAATGTACGACAAACTGGCCAAGTCCCAACCGGTCGGACGAATGGGCAGGCCGGATGAAGTAGCTTCGCTGGCATTGTTTCTGTGTTCCGACGAAGCGTCTTTCATCACCGGAGTCGACTATCCGCTCGATGGCGGCTTCTTTAATTTGCGCGGCTAATCTATGGACTTGCACCTCAAAGAAAAAGTCATTCTGGTCACTGGGGGCGCGAAAGGAATTGGCGCCGCGATTGTACGTACCGCCGCAGCCGAGGGCGCCATTCCCGTTTTTCTGGATCGTGATGTGGAAGCGGGGCAGCAATTACGGACCGCCTTGCACAGTTCAGGGGTGAAGGGCGAATTCGTCGCCGGGGAGATCACCGCATCACAAACCTGGGGCAAAACTGTGGAATTCGCGCTGCAGAAATTTGGCAGGCTGGATGCTCTGGTCAACAATGTGGGTGCCAACGACAATGTGGGACTCGAACGTGGCACACCGGAAAAGTTTGTCGCATCGCTTGAGCTGAACTTGGTGCACTACTACGCGATGGCCCATTATGCTTTGCAAGCTCTCAAGGAGTCTCGCGGGGCAATTGTGAATATCAGCTCGAAGACTGCGGTGACCGGACAGGGAGGAACGTCTGGCTACGTGGCGGCCAAAGCGGCGATTTTGGGACTTACACGTGAATGGGCCGCGGAGTTGCTTCCAACGGGAATCCGTGTCAACGCAGTGGTGCCTGCCGAAGTGATGACTCCACTTTATCAACAGTGGGTTTCTGGATTCCCAAATCCTGAAGAAAAGCTGGCGAGCATCATTTCGAAAATTCCTCTGGGAAAACGCAT
>DASYPF010000242.1:0-7076 GCA_036006905.1 Acidobacteriota bacterium | reverse complement strand
CTTCACCCTTCACCCTTCACCCTTCACCCTTCACCCTTCACCCTTCACCCTTTTTGAAGCGTGTCCTTCTTTACAATCTCAATCGACTTGATCGTTTGCTTAGTGGTGGGAAATTCCTTGTAGCGCCGATCCTCCTGATAGGTGCGCACACGGGAAATTTGGTCGGCTACATCCAGCCCATCGATGACTTCGCCAAACACGACGTACTGACCATCCCACTGTGGCATCCTCTTTAGCACGATAAAGAACTGACAACTGGCCGAATCGAGCGCTTCTCCGCGCGCCATCGCAACGGCGCCGCGCACATGCTTATGATTGTTCCGTTCGAAGGGGATGAATTCACCACTGTTCCCCGCGCCATCGTTCCAGGGATTGTTGTCCTTGGAGAGCGGATCCCCGCCCTGAATCAGCGTTCCGGGTGCGACTCGGTGAAAAGTCGTGCGGTTGTAAAAGGCGGAGCGCGCCAGCCTCTTGAAATTGGCTACCGTCTTAGGAGCGTCCTGCTGGAAAAAGCGAATTACGATGCGTCCTTTGTCTGTAGTGAGTAGCGCGACGTCATCGGGGCTGTCCTCGGGCACAGAAGGCGCTGTCTTCCCCACCCTCGGCCTCTGCATTGTCGTGTCAGAGGGCGAACTGGAGCAGGCAAAGATCAGCAAAACCGCCACAACGAGAATTCCCCAGCTCAGATACTTCATTGCCTTATTTTCAATAAACGCTGGCCTTTGTGCAATCGCCAATAATGATAGAATATCACTATCCATTGCCAAAGCTATTTGGGGGGATTGTGATTCGTCCACCGGCCGTAGCAGGCGCTTTTTATCCAGGCACCGATTCTGAACTGCGCGTCCTGCTCCAGCATCTTACCTCCTTCCCCGCTCAGAAAAGCCGAGCGGTCGCGCTGATTGGACCGCATGCCGGATACATCTATTCGGGCAAAGTCGCGGGCGAAACATACGCGCGCGTCGAACTCCCAGACAAATTCATCATCCTTTGTCCCAATCACACTGGCCGCGGGGCCCCGGTGGCGATCATGAGCGATGGTTTCTGGCGTACTCCCCTTGGCGAGATTCCAATAGACGCTGATCTGGCGAACCAATTGAAGAAGGCAAGTGATCTCTTCGAAGAAGACGGTATCGCTCACCAGATGGAGCATTCCCTGGAGGTGCATCTTCCATTTTTACAATTCCTCAAACAAAAATTCACTTTTGTTCCCATTAACGTGGGAACCGGCAATCTCGAGGCCCTGCGACAGATCGGTCTGGCTGTCGCTAAAGTTGTGGCTCAGTCCACAGATCCGGTGTTGATCATCTCCAGCACTGACATGACGCATTATGAGCCTGCCGATCAGGCCCGCGCGAAAGATGAAAAAGCCATCCAGGCAATGCTCGATCTGGATGCCACAAAACTGTTCGACACAGTGCATCACTTCCACATCAGCATGTGCGGATATGCCCCGACAACGGCCACTCTGTTTGCGGCAAAACAGTTGGGGGCGCGGCGGGCTGAATTGATTCGATATGCTAACTCGGGCGACGTTAGCGGAGATCACGGCAGCGTGGTCGGGTACGCGGGACTGGTGATTCGTTAGACAGTATTCACGAGCGCTGGCAGTAGGCGGTAGGCAGTCGGCAGTAGCCAGTCGGCAGTAGGCAGGCAAAAGGCGTCATTCGTCACCCGTCATTAGTTCCAACCGATCAACAGTCTGAGGGACGAATGACCCATGACGAATGACATATGGGAATGACCAATGACGCGTTTTTTCTGCCGACTGCCGACTGCCGACTGTTTCTGCAACCCTGCCGACTGCCTACTGCCAACTGCATACTGCCTCCTGCCGACTGCTTACTGCCGACTGCCTTCAGTTGTCAGTGGTCAGGCATTAGCGCTCAGTTGTAAGATGTAGCTGTACGGATCCAGCCTCACTCAATTTTTGGGAGACAACCCATGTCGGGACATTCAAAGTGGCACTCCATCAAGCACAAAAAGGCTGCGGTGGACGCGAGACGAGGTAGAGAGTTTACTCGTCTTATAAAAGAGATGACAGTTGCCGCCAGGCTTGGCGGAGGAGATCCTGGTTCCAATCCACGCTTGCGGTTGGCCGTGGAAAAAGCAAAAGCGGTGAACATGCCCGCCGACAACATCAAACGGGCGATCATGAAAGGAACCGGCGAGCTACCCGGACAATCGTACGAGGATGTGACCTATGAAGGATACGGTCCGGGCGGGGTCGCAATTATCATCCACGCCGTGACGGACAATAAGAATCGTACTGTTGCCGAGATCCGCCACTCGCTTACCAAGCATGGCGGAAATCTTGGCGAAAACAATTCAGTGGCGTGGATGTTTCACAGAAAAGGCTACCTCTCCTTGGACAAGTCGGCCGGATCAGAAGAAGAACTGCTGGAGATCGCACTGGAGGCGGGCGCGGATGATCTTGGAACCGAAGGAAGCACTTATGAGGTCATTTGTTCGCCCGAAAATTTCGAATCGGTGAAAAAGTCATTCGAAGATCACGGCAAGAAGATCATGACCGCCGAGATCACCATGATTCCGCAGAGCCAGGTGCCGCTCGAAGGCAAAAAGGCGGAGCAGATGATCAAGCTGATGGAGGCGCTTGAGGATCACGACGACGTACAGAACGTCTATGCCAATTTCGACATCAGCGAGGCCGAACTGGAAGCCGCCAGTTGACCGAGTCACTGAAAAATTCACCGCGAACGCGCGAAGAACGCGAAAGTAATTAATAAAATCACGCACGCCATTAAGGCTCATTCTCGCTAAAATGAGCAATTGCTCAAAGATGGTAACTTGGAAAGAATAAACTGACTTCGCGTTCTTCGCGCCTTCGCGGTGAAGGTTTTTTCAGCATCCGATGAATCCATTCCCCGTATGATCGTCCTGGGTGTAGATCCAGGAAGTCGAATAACCGGCTATGGTGCGGTCCGAAGCAATGGACAGCATCACGAATGTCTCACCTATGGCTGCATCCGCCGCGCAGCCAAACAAACCCTGCCCCAGGCGCTGCGACAGATATACGACACGTTGAATTCCATTCTGTCTGAATATCGGCCCGAGGCCATCGCCGTCGAGAGCCTTTTCCATGCGGTGAATGCCAAGAGTGCGCTGGTGCTCGGACAAGCGCGGGGCATCATTTTGTTATGTGCTGCCGTGCACGATATCCCGCTCTATGAATACACTCCGCTGGAGATAAAGAAAGCGTTGGTGGGTTACGGCCGCGCAGAAAAGAGTCAACTGCAGGAGATGGCCAAATTGCTTTTGAATTTAAAGCAGATTCCCGAACCCCACGATGCTTCAGATGCACTGGCCGTCGCCGTATGTCATGTGCATCATCAGGGTTTTAAGAATCGACTAGACAAAAAAATGACCTAGGTGAGTATGAAAGTCAGTTGACTACGGGCTGCGCACTGACGGCGGGCTGGTGGTGCGCCGCCGGCGCACAGAGCCCGCGGAGCGCGCGTCCAGCGTGTAGCCGCCGGCGCAGCGAAGCGGAGCCGGAAAATTCTCAAGCCTGATGGACATTCTGCATCTGTTCCGCGAAAAGGGAGCGTTACTTGAGGGCCATTTCCAGTTGAGCTCCGGATTGCACAGCCCCAACTATCTGCAGTGCGCGCTGGTGTTGCAGTTCCCCGATCTTGCGGCCAAGCTAGGCTCGGAACTCGCTCAGAAAATTCGGAAAGAGATTCAGCCTCCCAGCTTTGTCATCAGCCCTGCCCTTGGGGGTTTGATCATCGGCTATGAGGTGGGACGTGCGTTGGCGGTTCGTTTTCTTTTTGCAGAAAGAGTACGGAAAAGCTTTGGCTTGCGGCGGGGTTTCCAGATAAGGGCCGGGGAAAGCTGCATCGTTGTCGAAGATGTGATCACGACCGGAGGGTCTACCCAGGAGGTTTTGGACCTAATCACTTCGAAAGGCGCAATTCCGTCGGCGGTAGGGTGCGTCGTGGATCGCTCGGGGGGAAAGGCGTCGTTTCAGTTCCGAAATCAACCGCTTCCTTTAATCTCGCTGGCGCGTCTGGACATACCGACCCATGCACCTGAATCTTGCCCGCTTTGTAAAACCGGATCCGCCGCCGTCAAACCAGGTTCCAGGCCGACCTGATGTCTCAGAACTACAAGGCCGTAATTCGGTACGACGGCACCGATTTCTACGGCTGGCAGATCCAGAAGAACGGTCCAACAATTCAGTCGGAGATGCAAAAGGCCATCCTGAAAATCACCTCCGAGCGGCCTACCGTTATTGGATCCGGCCGCACCGACTCGGGAGTGCATGCTGAGGGACAGGTGGCCAATTTTGTTCTGAGCCGGCCGCGAGATGTCGACAGGCTACTCCGCTCGCTCAATGCAGTCCTGCCGGACACGATCCGAGTCATTCATCTTTCGAAGACTGCGCCGAATTTTCATGCACAATTTTCGGTGCGTCGCAAAATTTATTGGTACCGCATCTGGAACGCTCCGGTGACCCATCCATTCTGGCAGCGATTTACACTCCATGTGACCGATGATTTGGATCTGGAATCGATGCAGGGTGCGGCGCGGCACCTGCTCGGCCGGCACGATTTTCGGACATTCACGGCCTCTGGCGCCACCACTGAAACGTTCCAGCGCGACCTTTATGTTTCTGAATTTGCGCGACACGGGCGAATGATTACTTATAAAGTTGCGGCCAGCGGATTCCTGCACCATATGGTGCGCAATATCGTGGGAACACTGCTGCTTGTCGGCCAGGGAAGAGTTTCGCCGTCGGCGCTCACGGAAATCCTTCAGTCAAAGGATCGCCGATTAGCTGGACCTACTGCGCCTGCCCACGGTCTGTCGCTGAAAAAAGTGATCTACCGTTGAGCTATCAGCTATCAGCTATCAGCTCTCAGCTATCAGCTATCAGCTATCAGCTATCAGCCCCAATTATTCATGGCGAACTCTGTTCCAATCGGTTGTTCAGACCTAAAGCCGTCAACGTCTATGTCCACGACCACCACGACAACGGGCACGTTAAACGAGCAGGTGGACGTGGGTCGCGTCGCCTCAAAAAAATTAAACCACGGGGAACACTGGGGACACGGGGAGATTAGGTTCTTCTATCAGCAACATCATAGGGGCAATTGAGCGGTCCCTTCTGCGCCCCGTGTCCCCAGTGTTCCCCGTGGTTCAGTCTTTCTCTACAGAACAATCCTGAGCCAGGTAATCGTAGGCGTGGACGTGACCACAATGACTGTTCTGCGGATCTAAGTCGCCGTGAATAATCCGGGCCGAGAGCCGATAGCTGATAGCCAAAAAACTGAGAGCTGAGGGCTCCTAAAAAAAGCGCTGGCATCTCGATCCCCCTTTGCAGTATAAAGTACTCTGCTAGGCATTAATTGGGAACCGCTATACTCTCAAGGATCTCCCCGCGGGCATTTATCCTAACTTAGCCCGTGTGCTAGCATTGGGCCCGGCATTCCGGCAGTAGCTGCGGGCAGGTTTGATTCATGCTGAAATTTGAAGGAATGGTGAGGGACGGATCGCGCGAAGCGCGTCTCCTGTCACAGCTTGATTCACAGAGACTCCCCCGTCACATTGCAGTAATCATGGACGGCAATGGACGCTGGGCCGGCCAGCGGCATCTTCCCCGGGTCTCGGGCCACAAGGCCGGGATTGACTCGGTGCGGGAGATCGTGGAATCTTCCGCACGGCTCGGCATCGAGGTGCTCACTCTTTACGCATTCTCTACCGAGAACTGGAAACGCCCGCGGAGCGAGGTCAATACCTTGATGACGCTGCTCAAGGAATATCTGCAGCGCGAGGTCAGCCGGCTTAACGAAAACAATATCCGACTCTTGAGTATGGGACGGATTGACGAGCTCGCGCCGTCCGTACAAGAGGAACTGGAAATTGCGCGCCGGCGTACCGCCCACAATACTGGAATGAAGTTAATCATCGCGCTCAACTATAGTGGCCGCGCTGAGATGGTTGACGCTTTTCGCGATGTCTTGCGGGCGCAACCCGATCTTCGACCGTCAGATGTTACCGAGGAGCTCATTCAGGAACACCTTTACACACGGAATTTACCCGACCCGGATCTGCTGATCCGCACTAGTGGTGAGCTGCGGATTAGTAATTTCATGCTCTGGCAGATCGCCTACTCCGAGATTTACGTGACCGAGACACTCTGGCCGGACTTCAGACGCGAGCATTTATTCGAAGCCATCCTGGATTTCCAAAAGCGTGAGCGACGTTATGGAGGGATTGTCGTGAACCAAGCTTAATGCTCAGGCGCGCCATCGTCACGCTGGTTCTCGTTCCCATTGTTCTGGTTTTGCTTTTTTGGGCGCCTGAATGGTTGTTCATCGCCGCACTGCTGGCGGTGTCTCAACTGGCGTTCTACGAGTATCTCCACATGTCGGCGCCACTGGCGGATCGCAGCCGCCAGATCTGGCTGATGGCGCTGTCGGCGGTGATTGTGCTGGGGCTGGGCTTCGCAAGAAGTTCTTTCGCCACCACCGGGGCGATCCTGCTCGCCGCTTTCCTGGCTCTAATCCTGCAGGTGTTGCTCACGCTGCGTGGCATGGAACACAGCCTGCCGGTGGTATCCACTGCGACGTTCGGCCTGATCTATATTCCTCTCTCGCTCGGATTGCTGATTCCCATCCGGTATAATCGGGGCGATTCGGGATTGAGCCGGATATTGTTCTTGCTGCTGGTCACTTGGGCAGCAGATACCGGCGCGTACCTGGTGGGACGTTCTTTGGGGCGCCACAAGTTGGCGCCTGAAATCAGCCCGGGGAAAACTGTGGAAGGCTCCCTCGGCGGGCTAGCTTGTTCTCTTTGTGTGGGTGTCATTTTTTTTTGCAGCATGGAAAGAAATTGGCACTGGCTTGCTGGAGCGCTGATTCTGAATGTGGCGGGCCAGTGTGGGGACCTGTTTGAATCGATGTTGAAACGAGGCGCGGGCATCAAGGATTCTTCCCACCTTATCCCTGGTCACGGCGGGCTGCTCGATCGCGTCGATAGTTTGATCTTCGCGGCTCCCTTGTTCCTTCACATGGTGCGATGGTTCTACGACGTCCGCTGAACGGAATGAA
>DASYPF010000241.1:0-8870 GCA_036006905.1 Acidobacteriota bacterium | reverse complement strand
GATGGAAAGAGATGACACCGCGTGCACTCTGCGAAGGTTCCTTGAAGACCGATTCTCCCTGCAATTCCTTTCCGCTCCTCCCCCGGTCGGATTGAAGCAAACGGAGGACTGGATAAACCAGATCGCTCTAGCCTACGGAAGAGAAAAGCGGGCAAAGCGGTTGATCAGTGAGATTTCTGCGAGCTACTCGCGGCGGCTGGAAACGTTGCGGCCCGTTCTGAAAGGAAAGCGGGTGCTCATCTTCACTTATCTGCAGGAATTGGACTGGCTGTTGGAGACCATTCTGGATCTGGGAATGAACGTCGAAAAACTCTGCCTCTACAATTCCTGCATCAAACAAGCATTTTCTTCTCGCCTGTCAGAAATTCCCGCGGAAATCAATTACTCCGCTTCGCGTCGCGATCATGATATCGAGGAGTGTAGGCCCGATTTGGTTCTTTCCAATTACCTCCCGTCTCGGATGATCCAGGGCATCAACTATGCTGTTGTTCCGCTTTGTCCCAGGCTGGGATGGTCGACCGGTTTGGACCATGCCGAGCTGTGGGCTCGCAATTCGTTGATCCCGTTCGTCGAGGGTTGGCGTCATGACCAGAAACTATTCTCCACTCTATCCTGATTGTTTGGCGGGAGCGCTGTGCGCTTTTGAAGGGCTGCGTGGCGCCATGGCAGTCATCAATGGGCCCACGGGATGCAAGTATTACAATTCCTACTTGATTGATCGCCAGGACCCCGCTGGTTTTTCCTTTGACCCGGCCCCGTTCGGTGAAAAGTTTTACTTCGGCCAACCGCGCGTCCCTTGCTCTGCAGTGGAAGGCGAGGATTACGTCTATGGGACGGGAGCAAAAGTGCGGCAACTTCTTGAGCATCTTCGAGACAATTGCCAATTCCAATTGCTGGGAATCGTCAATTCTCCCGGACCAAGCTTGATTGGGGACGAGCTACAAAGGGAAGTTCACTCCGTGGGAATTCGCCAGCCGGTCGTCTATGTCGAAAGTCCCGGCTTTAGCAACCGATGGGCCGAAGGTTATCAGAGGGCAATGATCGAGATTTTGAAGCGAATTGATTATGCAATCCCCAGTCGCAAGTCGCAGGTCGAAAGTCCCAGGTCTGATTTAAACCCGCCGGCGAAAATCAATCTCATCGGTTTTATGATCGGGCAACATAATTGGTCTGATGATCTGAATGAAGTGCTTCGAATGCTTGAGTTATTAGGTGTTTCACTCAACGTCAACGTGGGGGCGGGAGAAAAGGTCGAGAATTTTCACCAAATTCCGTCGGCTGCTTACAATCTGGTAATCAGTGAAGAATACGGCTCTGAAATTGCGAGCTATTTGGAAGAGCGTTTTGGCATTTCCCGTCTGATGACCGGAATTCTTGCGCCCTATGGGATCGATGCGACCGAGATATGGGCACGGGCAATTGCGAAGGAACTGAGCTTGGAGATTTCTGCCTTTGATAGAGAAGCCGAAGAGGTCCGCCGCAAGTGTTATTCAGCGCTTTCCCGGATCGCGTCCGTGCGGGGAGTTCCTCGTGGCGTGCGCTTTGCCATTTTCGGCGATGGATACCAGGTGGCGCCGCTCTCTCTTTTTTTCTACCGCTATCTCGGCATGTACCCCGCAGTCATCGGATTGCGCGAATGCGGTCGGTTCAATCGCAGTTTCCTTGAGGAGTTCATTAAACGCGAGAAGTTCAGCGAAGTAAGGGTCCTGGAATCTCCAAATCAGCTCCAAATCGCCGAAGCTTTACGCTGCACCCAGCCAGAGATCGTTCTTGGAAGTAATTTCGAGGAGCGCATCGCAGCCGCGGAGCTTCCCGACAGCGCCTTTATTGGCACTTCCTTTCCCGTGTGGAATCGTTTCCGCTTGAGCGACAGGCCGCTTGTCGGCCTGCACGGGGCATTAGTCCTGGTTGAAGAAATCCTCAACTCTCTGTCTCGCAAAATCGATCTGCCGGAGTAGTGAGTGCTAAACCATAATTATCAACCTTGGCTCCACCGGCACGAGGCCGGTGGAGGCCGGTGATTTTTAATTTTCTCCCTTCTAGTGAACAATCTTCCGCTCCGCTGGGACAAGCCCAGCGGGGCCACAGGCGCCACCCACGTCAGAGCCCCGAGCGTAAGCGACGGGTCCCGCCCACGTGACAATCTGCGGGACCCGTTGCTTATGCTCCGGGCTCTGACATATCGGTGAGCTACGGGCTTTGTGCGCCTTCGGCGCATCCTCAAAATGTCCAATCTCAGCGCCGCTCCTGCCGAGTGGGCTGGGCGCGCCTATGGCGCGTCCGACGAGTCACGGCATTCGTTGGCACGATGCAGCTTTTCCGAGCCAACCTATAATGAAGTGCGGGGAAGTTCACAATTGTCCACGCAGGGAAAGACTACAAACAGGGGTTCAATTAATGTGCTAACTTTTGCCACCTTCATGATCGCTCTGCTGGCCCTGCTTCTCTTTATCTGGCTGGGACGGGCGGTGCTAGCCGACAGCACACAAGATTTCGACCATCGAATCCGAATGGCGGTTTATCAGCGCTCCTCGCAGCCGATCACTTATCTGATGAAGGGAGTGACTGAGTTGGGCGCGACGCAGTTTCTGCTTCCAGCGACGGCATGTGTAGTCATTATTCTGCTGCGATTCGAACAGCCAGTTTCTGCTCTGTTGTTTGTGATTCTGATGGAAGGAGCCGTTCTCCTTGACATTACTGCCAAGCATACGGTTCGTCGTGTCCGGCCGATTCCTTTCTTCGGTCTGGATTCAGCTCGGTCCTATAGCTTCCCCAGCGGTCATGCTCTTTTTTCTTTGTGTTTTTTCACGGCTGTCGGAGTCTTCATCACCATCCACGTTCGCAGTCGAAGAAGCGCCGCCCTGACGTGGACAATTGTCGTTCTGTTAATTGGCCTGATAGGGCTTTCACGCATCTACCTGGGCATCCATTACCCTGTAGACGTCCTAGGCGGTTATGCAGCTGGGCTGGCATGGACAGGTTTCATAATGGGCATTCATCGAACGTTGCAACAAAATTCCTCACTTATGGATTGATTGTTACGATAAGCTCAGGCAGTCTGTTGATTAGACGCTTTAAAGAAAGAGGTTTCTTTTCATGACAGATCAAGAAGTACAGGATCGCGTGTTGGCCGTGTTCAGAAAGAACCGCAGGGTGGGGGAGGCTTCTCTGGATTTGGAAACTACATTTGACCAGCTTCGACTGGATTCACTCGAGGTATTTTCGATCGTATTCGATCTTGAAGACGAGTTCAAAATTGCCATACCGGACAATGCTGCCCAGAATATGCGATGTATTCGGGATGTTGTTGAAGCCATAAACGATGTCTTGCACAGTCCCCCGGAAGAATCAACGGCGGCCCCGCAGCGGGTACAATGAGACGCGTCGTCGTTACCGGGCTGGGAGTTTTGTCTCCACTCGGATCCAATCTTGAGACCTTGTGGCAGAAAGTCTCTTCGGGCATATCCGGCATTCAGCCCCTCACCAGACTGAAACTGAATTCGGGACGAAGTCACGTAGCGGGCGAAGTCCGGGACTATATTCCGGAAGCGCATTTTGACTATCGAAATCTGGAATTGCTCGATCGGTTTGCGCAGTTTGCCATTGTGGCTGCTCGAGCTGCGGCTGCCGATGCCGGTATCGGAATAGAAAACGCGAATGCGCACCGCAAGGGTGTCTCGATAGGATCCGCTTACGGTGGAGTGGAAAGCTCCGATGCCAGTTACCGCCTCCTTTATGGCGAGAACGCGCCGCGCCTGCATCCGCTCACGATTCCTCGCCTGATGCATAATGCCGCCACCAGCCAAGTGTCGATGCATTTGGGCGCCAAAGGGCCTTCGCTTTCAATCGCCACCGCCTGCGCTTCGTCCTCACATGCCATTGGCGAAGCCTTTCGCACTATTAAGGCCGGAGCAGCGGATGTGATGTTTGCCGGTGGCTCAGACGCGCCGCTTACGCTGGGGGTCTTCAAGTCCTGGGAAGCCATGCGCGCGCTGGCAGCCGGAAGCGGTGATGCAAGCGCAGCTTGCCGGCCTTTCAGCGTGGATCGGGAAGGTTTGGTCATCGGTGAAGGCGCGGCCGTGCTGATTCTCGAGGACTACGAGCATGCGCGGGCCCGCAAAGCACGCCCTTACGCTGAAATCGTTGGTTACGGAGCTACCTCGGATTCCGCACACATCACGCAGCCGTCTGTGGAAGGCCCTGCCTGTGCCATGCAATTCGCCATGCAAGAGGGAGGCATTGCAGCCGATGAAATCGATTACATAAACGCCCACGGTACCGGCACCAAATTGAACGACGTAATGGAAACGCGCGCCATCCATGAAGTGTTTAAAAGTCATGCTCGCGGTTTGTCGATCAGTTCCAGTAAATCGATGCATGGACACTTGATGGGAGCGTCGGGCGCCGTGGAGCTGGCAATTACAGTGCTGGCGATTCAGAAATCAATTGTTCCGCCCACAGCCAACTATCATGGCCGGGATCCGGAATGCGACCTGGACTACACTCCCAATGAAGCGATGGAGCGACGCATCCGCGCCGCGCTCTGCAATTCATTCGCCTTCGGCGGACTGAACGCCGTTCTGGCCGTGCGGTCGGCATGAGAAAGGATGTTGGGTATCGGGTGCCAATTCTTCGAATTCGGAATGCGGAATGCGGAATGCGGAATCTGGAATTGTCGGGTCCAGAAGCCATAATCCGAAGCATTCCACATTCCACGTTCTCCATTCCGCATTCGAAGAATTCCGCATTCCGCATTCCCCATTCCGCATTCCCATTCCGCATTCCAGGAATCGACACCTGACATCCTTTACCCGGCGCCCGTCTTCAAACATTCGCGTCCATCCGCTTTCATTTTGTGGCTTCTGATAAGATCCTCCCCTTATGGAGCGCGGTTCCATCCGATTTGATCGCAATGAGCTGGCGGGAGCATTTGGCGACATCGGGACGGACTTGCCGCTGATTGTCGGAATGATCTTGGCGGCCGGCCTCGACAGCGCCAGCGTTCTGATTATGTTTGGGATGATGCAGATCTTCACTGCGCTGCAGTATCGAATGCCCATGCCGGTGCAGCCGCTCAAGGCAATGGCGGTCATCGTCATAACGCAGAAGCTGGACAAGAACATACTTTATGGCGGCGGGTTGGCGATCGGCATCTGCATGCTGCTGCTCTCGCTGACGGGCGCGATCGACTGGCTTGCTCGCGTCGTTCCCAAGCCGGTGATTCGTGGAATCCAGTTCGGCCTCGGCATTCAATTGGCGATCCTGGCGCTGAAAGACTATGTGCCCGCCGAGAAGGCGGCCGGATATTGGCTGGCCGCAATCGGCTTCGCGTTAATAGTGCTTTTTCTAGGAAACCGGAAATACCCTGCCGCGTTGTTCGTCATTTTCGTGGGAGCGCTTTATGCTTTTCTATTCAAGCTGACTGCGATGGCGGTAATCCAGAGCGCAGGCCTGACTTTTCCGCAATTTCACCAGCCCGCGATCCACGACATCCTTTCCGGGTTTGTAATTCTGGCGCTGCCGCAAATCCCGCTATCGCTGGGAAACTCAATACTTGCCACGCGACAGATCTCTCAAGATTTTTTCCCGGAGCGATCATTGAGCGTGCGGCAGATCAGCTTGACCTATTCGTTGATGAATCTTGTGAGCCCATTCTTTAATGGGATTCCAACTTGCCACGGTTCGGGGGGGATGGCAGGGCACTACGCCTTTGGCGCGCGAACGGGCGGGTCGGTGATTTTGTACGGCTTGCTTTACGTGACGCTGGGCCTTTTTTTCGCCAATGGTTTTGCTAAGATTGTCCAGGTCTTCCCATTGCCAATTCTGGGAGTGATTCTGCTGTTTGAAGGACTGACGCTGCTGACGCTGGTGCGCGATCTCTACCAGTCAAAGAAAGACTTCTCCAATGCTCTGCTCGTCGGACTGCTTGCGAGCGGCCTTCCCTACGGCTACTTGATCGGTTTGATCGTCGGAATAGTTCTAGATTACCTAACTCGGGCTCAAAAACCAGGGCCCGAAGACTCTCGCAACGGAAAAACTGACCCCCACGGTTAGGCGTTTCATGCCAACGTGTGTTGTCCGCAGCACGGCCTAACCTAGGTTTCCTTGGTGCGCAGAAAGTTCACAAAATGGTCAAATTTGAAGCAGCACCGAGGCCACCATGGGGCTTGTCCCCATGGAGCCGTGATTGGAAACTAACTGTACCGCAACTTACGTCTCCCGCCACCACGGGGGCAAGCCCCCTGGTGGCGCAGGAGCAAGGGCCGCTGTTAGTTTCCAATCACTGCTCCACGGGGACAAGCCCTGTGGTGGCGGTATGATGTCGCTCGCTTGACGATTGCACCGGTGCCGTCTACCAACGACACGCGCTCAGTTGAGACATCCAGGGCGCTAAAGCACCGCCTTCAGCACGACTGGACCTGCATGTCAGCGCTGATTTAAAATATATAGCTCCTTGGAGGCTCTATGCGCACACTCTTTCTTCCAACCCTCGTCATGTTCTTCACCACTTTGACACTTGCCCAGCAACAGGATTTCAGCAAGGTTGAGATCAAGGTCACCAAGGTTACACCAGTGGTATACATGCTGGAGGGCTCAGGCGGAAACATAGGTGTGTCGGTCGGCGACGACGGCATTGTAATCGTGGACGACCAGTTTGCGCCGCTGGCGGCCAAGATCCAGGCGGCACTGAAAGGCATTACCAGTAAGCCGGTGCGCTTCATCCTGAATACTCATTATCATTTCGACCACACCGGCGGCAACGCCGAGTTCTCCAAGCTTGGCACGATCATCGCACACGAGAACGTGCGCAAGAGGCTGCAGACAGGTAGTACCATCAAGCCCTTTGGCACGCAGCCTCCGGCGCCGAAAGAGGCGCTGCCGGTGATCACCTTCAACGACCGCGCCAGCGTGCACTTGAACGGCGAGGACGTGCGCGCCATCCACTTCCCCAGCGGCCATACCGACGGCGACAGCGTCATCTTCTTTACGCAGTCGAACGTCGTGCACATGGGTGACGACTTTGTCACCTACGGCTTTCCATTTGTCGACGTCGAAAATGGCGGCTCGGTCAGCGGCATGATCGCCGGCGTCGAGAAGGTGCTGGCAAGTACCAAACCCGATACAAAGTTCATCCCTGGCCACGGCCCGCTATCTTCGCCCGACGACGTGCGCAAGTTCGTGCAAATGATAAAGGACACGCGCGCCTTGGTCGCCGACGCTGTGAAGAAGGGGAAAACACTCGACCAGATAAAACAGGGACACCTGCTGTCAAAGTACGAGGCGGACTACAGCAAAGGCTTCCTCAAGACTGATGACTGGATCGACGTGCTTTACTCCGATGTAACCAAGAAACAGACCGGCAACGAGTACTACATCAAACACGGCCACGCCAACGAGGTGGACAGCCGCTAGCAACCTCTCGCCAAAAGACACAAAGGGTACGCTCTTCTGCGATTGATCGCCATTCCGCGTCCGGCTCGCCCTTCGTGTTAAAATTGATCGGTTATGATCATGAGACGGCAGACGGCGACGGTTTGGGTTGGAAACGTGCCGGTGGGTAGTTGCCACCCCATCGTGGTGCAGTCGATGACCAACACCGACACGGCCGACGTGGACGCTACCGGTGGGCAAATCATTGCGCTTGCTGAGGCCGGCAGCGAGCTGGTGCGTGTTACGGTCAATAATAAGGAAGCAGCACAGGCTGTTCCTCGCATCGTCGAGAAGCTTGCCGCGCGCAATTGTACGGTTCCCATCATCGGGGATTTTCACTACAACGGCCACATCCTGCTACGGCAGTTTCCAGATTGCGCAAAAGCGCTCAGCAAATATCGAATCAACCCGGGCAATGTCGGCATGGGAAAACAACATGACGACAATTTCCACCAGATGATCGATGTCGCCCTGGCCAACGATCGGCCGATACGGATCGGCGTCAACTGGGGCTCTCTCGATCAGGCTTTGCTGATGCGAATGATGGACGAAAACAGCAGTCGCGCAGAGCCGCTCGAGGCTCAGGAAGTATTGGCGGAAGCGATTGTCGCCAGCGGAATACAATCAGCAGCGCTCGCTGAACGATATGGTTTGCCGCACAACCGAATTATTCTGAGCGCCAAGGTTTCCAACGTTCAAGACCTGGTGAGCATTTATCAAGCCTTGGCGGGCCGCTGCAACTATCCACTTCACTTGGGCCTGACTGAAGCCGGGATGGGCGTAAAAGGGATTGTCGCCAGCACTGCGGCGTTGTCTTTGCTGCTGCAGCAGGGAATTGGAGATACCATCCGCGTCAGCTTGACCCCGGCGCCTGGAGGCGACCGAGCCGAAGAAGTGCGCGTCTGCCAGCAGGTACTGCAATCGCTTGGGCTGCGCAGCTTTGCTCCTCAAGTGACCGCTTGTCCCGGATGCGGGCGAACCACGAGCGTTTTCTTTCAAGAAATGGCCGACCAGATCCAGGAATATCTCCGCCGACAAATGAAGGTTTGGAAGGAGCGTTATCCGGGAGTAGAGGAACTAAAGGTTGCCGTTATGGGATGTGTTGTCAACGGACCGGGCGAATCCAAACATTCTCATGTCGGGATATCCTTACCCGGTACCGGAGAAGAACCCAAGGCTCCCGTTTTTGTCGATGGCCGGCTTTTGGTTACGCTTCGCGGACCGGCCATTGTGGCCGATTTCACCAAAATCCTGAATGATTACGTGGACCGGCGATATGGGGCACGAGTACCGTAGATGATCGCAGGACAAACAATTGGGGACAGACCCCGTAACAATTGGGCAATTTGGGGACAGACCCCGTAACAATTGGGGACAGACCCCTTTAACAATTGGGGACAGACCCCTTAACAATCGAGGGCAATTTGTAACAATTGGGG
>DASYPF010000240.1:0-6055 GCA_036006905.1 Acidobacteriota bacterium | reverse complement strand
TGCAGCAACTCTGCGCTGGTGTAATCGCAAAGTTTCACATCGGCGCGCCGCTCCCTTCCGGTCGCGGCTCTGTGGGTGCCGGCGTCAACGCTGCCCCACACCGACCCGAACTGGCACGCGTATTCTTCATCTGCCTCCCGGGTAAAAATCTGGTTGCACAAACTAAATTTCACGGTCCGGAAGCACGTAGGCGTCGACGTGGACGTGCACCTGATCGTGGCCGTAGTCGGTCTTTATTCTGTCATGTCTCCCGCCGCCTTCATCCGATGCCCTGTGTACTTGAGAAAGACAGCATCCAGTCCTGGCGTAGAAAAAACTAATTTTCGAATGGGGACAGAGGACTTCATTGCCGTCTGCATGATCTGTGGCAGCACGGCTTCGTCATAGTGAAGAAAAATCTCAAGCGATTTGTCATGCGTCATAACGCGCTTAACGAATGGAAGCTTCTTGAGTTGATCTTCGAATGCCGCACGTCGAGCGGAGGCGCCGTCTTCCGTTTCCAGCGTGACCACCTCGCCCCCAACGTCAGCCAGCAAGTTTTGGACGGTGTCGACAGCCGCCACTTTGCCACGATCGATGATGGCAACGCGCGATGCAAGTTTTTCGGCCTCATCCATGTAATTGGTGCACAGCAGGATGGCCGTGCCCTCTTGGTGCAGTTTTTGGATGTATTCCCAGACTTTCAAGCGAGTAGGGACATCCAGTCCCAGTGACGGTTCATCGAGAAGCAGGATTTGCGGCCGGTGGATCAGGCCGCTGGCAATGTCCAGCTTCTTTTTCATTCCTCCCGAATATTGCTTCACGATCTTGTCGAGTGCATCTTCCAGCTCCAGCAACCGGGACAGCTCTTCGATCCTCTGCTCGATGACCCTGCGTTCCAAATGATTGAGATTACCTTGCAGCCAGAGATTCTCGCGCCCCGTCAGGTAGACGTCGCACATCTGCTCCTGAGACACGTAGCCGATGCTCTGCCGCACAGCAGAAGGCTCGCGCTGGGCATCGTGTCCTGCGACCGACACTGAACCGGAAGTGGGGTTAAGCAGAGTCGCCAAAACCTTTACAGTTGTGGTTTTGCCCGCTCCGTTAGGGCCAAGCAATCCAAAGATTTCTCCGTCGCCGACGCTGAAAGAGACATTGTCAAGAGCGAGCAGAGATCCGTATCTCTTGGTCAGATTATTAACAATGACGGCGTCCATTCGAGATTACTTAAAAACTTCCCGGCTTGTAGGATTGCAGGAAGATCTGCAGGCGCCGAAAGGCTTCGCTCAGAAGACCGGGTTCGGCGGCATAACAGAGGCGCAGCGAGCCTTCGCCGCCCGCTCCGAAACCGACCCCAGGAGCCATTCCCACTCCGGTCCTGCGGAACACTTCTTTAGCAAAGACGAGAGAATCCTTTAGCCCGTCAAATCTCAGCAGCATGTAGAAAGAACCTTCCGGCTTCCAGGTTCTCACAAAGGGCAGAGCAGCGGCGAGACTGTAACAGAGATCCCGATTGTCCTTGTAACGAGCCACCATCTCACGAACATAACCTTCGCCCTCTTGGAGCGCGACCAGGCCAGCCCGTTGAGAAATGGAGCTGGCGCAAGTGGTGGTGAATTCATTCAAACGTGTCATTGCGGCAATGGCTCGAGATCCAGCCACCGCATACCCGAGACGCCATCCGGTCATCGAATATGTTTTGGAAAAACTTTGCACAATGATCAAGTGATCCCAATTGTCGGCGAC
Source organism: Acidobacteriota bacterium (assembly GCA_036006905.1). GTDB lineage: Bacteria > Acidobacteriota > UBA6911 > JACQSX01 > JACQSX01 > DASXTB01. Next base: position 4,330 of record DASYPF010000240.1, on the reverse strand, counting down.
ATCGATAAATGAGGGGGCCGGCGTCCCTTCGGACAGCCCGCGGATCCGCGCGGTGGGTCCCGGAGGACCGTAATAGAGCCGCTCGTAAACTTCATCGGCTAACAAAGTCAGATTGTGTTCCAGACAGAGATTCCACAACCGCTTCTGTTCTTCCGGCGTGGCCACCCAGCCCGTGGGATTGTTGGGGCTGTTGACGATCAGGGCGCGGGTTTTTTCATTAATTGCCCTTTTGACAGCATTCAGGTCGAGCCGAAATCCAGTGTCGGCTTCGATCAGCGGAATTTCGCGCGGGACGGCCCGGCACAACAGGAGATTGGAATGCAGATAAGGCCAGACAGGAGAAATGAGAATCGCTTCATCTCCCGGTTCCAGTAGAATCCGCAGCGCCAGGGCTGCTGCCAGGACGCCGCCATCTGTTATGATGATCTGATTCCGGCAATCGATGCCCTTTCCATGGAGGCGCTCGATCTCCGTGGCGATGGCTTCACGCAGCTCCAGGTATCCCTCTGTTGGAGTATAAAACACGTATCCTTCTTCCATAGCCCGAGTGGCAGCCTGGCGAATAAATTCCGGGGTGGGAAGATTGGTTTCGCCGAAGTAGAGACAGATCGGATCCGCGATCTCGGGTCGCAGTGCGGCAATCTCTCGAATCTTGGAATTCGGAATCGTAAGGGGAAGCGGCGAAAGCCGCACGGTCTGCGTTGGCATTCGGTCCTCAGCGCAAAACATTCTAGCATGTTCAATGGAAACCTTCCGGGGGGGTTACGTATAATTCAAGAGATGAAAGCAGTTTTTGAGTTTTTGCTGAAGTTCAAACCGGTTGTATATGAGCAAGGCCGACTGGAATTTCAGCATGCCGGGTTACTATTCCTGCTGATCGCCCTGGTTGCCGTCCTCAGTTTCACGGTACTCCATTTATATATAGCGGGGAAATCCGCCGCTTCTCGCCCCTCTCGCCAGGCAATTCACCGCCGTACCCTCCTGTTTGCAGTGCGGCTTGGCATTGTACTGGTGGTCTTGCTGATGCTGGCCGGGCCCTCCGTTGTGATTTCCGAAATCAATCCTCGCGAGAACAGACTGGCCATCCTGGTGGATGGTTCGCTGAGCATGCAGATCCAGGACTCGGGGAAGAAGCGTGCCCAACAGGTTCAGGACCTACTCCAACCCAACGGACCATTCACCCGTCGAGCCGCCAGTAAATTCCAGATTGACTATTACCGCTTTGCAGACCGCGCCGCGCCGCAAACGCTGCAGCAGATTCTGGGCGATCCCAGCGATGGCAAGAATACAAATCTGGAGTCTGCATTAGGCCATGTGGCCCAGGAAATGGCCCATCTTCCGCTGGCGGGTATCGTTCTGATTTCCGATGGCGCCGACAATTCTTCCCGCCAATTGAATGCCGTAGTGCAAAAGCTTCGCTCTCAAAAAATCCCTATTCATACGGTGGGAGTGGGCAAGGAGCGGCTGGATAACGACGTCGAGCTGTTGCACGTGAGCGTTCCCAGGCGGCTCGTTCCCGAATCGATGTGCACGGCCCTGCTGTCTTTACGCAACCGAGGATTCGGGGGTCAGAAGGCGCGCGTTGAGGTGCGTGACGGCGAGACCCTGATCCAAACCCGCGAAATCACATTGCAGTTTGAAAACGCCGACCAGACCGTGGAGCTTCCCTTTTCAATCTCGGGGACGGGGGTAAAAAACCTGAAATTTTCGGTTCAGACGCTGCCGGGCGATCTGCTGCCGCAGAATAACTGGCGACGCACCATCATGGAAGTGCGCGACGCGCAGCCAAAGATTCTCTACGTAGAGGGAGAGCCTCGCTGGGAATATAAGTTTTTGCGCATGGCTGTGTCCGGCGATCGGTTTCTGCGCCTGGAAACTCTGCTGCGCACGGCCAAGCAAAAGTTTTATCGACAGGGGATCGAAAGTGAAGACACGCTGGCTGCGGGTTTCCCTTCTCAGGCAGAGGATCTATTTCAATATCATGGGCTGATCCTCGGTACGGTCGAGTCCTCCTTCTTCACGTACCATCAGTTGGAGATGATTCGAGATTTTGTAGGCAAACGCGGCGGCGGATTCTTGATGATCGGCGGGAAACGGTCCTTTGGCGAAGGCAAATATCAAAATACACCGGTGGAAGAAATCCTGCCGGTGCGACTGCTGGCGCTGGGTTCCAGCGATTATCGTGAAGCAGCCGTCCGCCCCGAATTGACTCCGCAAGCAAGGTCACAGGGAATACTGACCCTGGCTCCTTCCGACACGGAAAGCGCGAAGCTGTGGAAAGTGGTTCCTCCATTGGATGATTTTCACGCTCTCACAGAACCCAAGCCTGCGGCGATGGTACTGGCGACGGCCGGCAGCGGCGCGCGTGCTCCCGTTCTTGTCGCCACGCAACGGTATGGACGGGGTCAAGCAATGGTTCTCACCAGTGGCAGTTCCTGGTTGTGGCAGATGCAGATGGATGTGCGCGATCGCTCGCACGAGACCTTTTGGCGACAACTGTTGCGCTGGATGGTTCACGATGTGCCTGGACAGATTTCGATTACTCCAGACAAGGCAGAATACGTTGCAGGAGAATCGGCTCAAGTGCGAGCTGAGATCTTCGACAAGAACTACGATAAAGCTTCTCATGTGGATCCCGTGCTGGCCGTGATCGACCCATCGGGCAAGGCGCGCAACTATCCGATGGAGTGGACAGGCCGTGAAGGCGGAGTCTACTCCAGCGAGTTTTCGGTCGACCAGGAAGGGGTCTACCAGTTGAAAGTCGAGACTGCTATTGATGGAACTGCGGCAAAAGAACAGACATTCTTTCTTACTTCAGGAAGCAACCTGGAGTTCCATGAGGCGGGGCAGCACGTCGACTTGCTGAAGGGTCTGGCCGAGCAGACGGGTGGTCGCTATTACCCGATAGAGAAAGCGGGAGATCTACCCGACGAAATAATTTATCAATCGGGAAAATCGTCGCGCCTGCAGGTGAAAGATTTATGGGACGCTCCGATTTTCTACTTCCTAATTGTCGGCTTGCTGGGAGTGGAATGGAGCTTGAGGCGCAGGTGGGGCTTTTCGTGAGGATTGCTGATCGCGAAGTGGAAGGCTGAATGACGAATGACGAAGTGCGAATGTCGAATGAAGGGCGTATCAGGAATGTCGAATGACGAAGTGCGAATGTCGAAGTGCGAATGTCGAATGACGGCTGTCACACATTACGTGAGGAATTGGAAATGAGGATCATCTGCAGTCAGTCGACAGTATGCGCCAACTGGAAATGCAAATTCGGTCGCTTGCCTCTCGTCATTCGTCAATTATCAGGCGTTTCCAATCATTCGTCATTCGCACTTCGTCATTCGACATTTCGCCTGCTCCCAATTCTGATAGTAGTCGCCCTCTCCCTGACGACGGCGGCTGCCGGTACGCATGTCCTGATCGTCGCCGGCCTCGGAGGAGATCCCACCTACGACAAACTGTTCTCGGAATGGGTGGAGCAGTTAAACGCGCGGTTGAAGACAAGCGCCGCCAGTATCACCACTCTTGCTCCCGGAAAGGAACCCGCGCCTCGTCGAGAGAATATTTTGGCCGCTCTGAAAAAATATCAGACACTTCGCCATGACGATCTCTTTATTCTTTTCTTGATCGGCCACGGGAGCTTCGATCAGAAGCAGTATCGCTTCAATATCCCCGGGCCCGACATCACCGCGGAAGAGCTGGCCGGCGCGATTGCCAGGATCTCCGCCCAGGCGGCGGTGATCAATGCGACGGCAGCCAGCGGCGCCTCGCTTCCCATCCTTAGTTCCAAGAATCGGGTAGTGATCACCGCCACTCGCAGTGGAGCGGAAACCAACCCACCCCGGTTCATTCAATTTCTCATTGAAGGTCTCGACGGCCGCGCCGATGCTGACAAGAACGGATCGATTTCCATTTTGGAGCTGTTTCAGTACGCGCGGAAAAAAACAGCCGAATGGTATCAGTCGCAAAACCGGCTCGCCTCCGAGCACGCCCTGCTTGACGACAGCGGCGACGGCAAGGGGACCGCGGATCCTGTTCCCGGTTCTCCGGATGGGGCGCTGGCAGCTTCCCTGAGGATTACTTCGGGCAGTGATACGCAACAGGAAAAGGGCAATAGCGCGACGCAGGCGCTGATTCGCAGGAAGCGGGAACTGGAAGCAGCCATTGAAAAGCTCCGATTTCGCAAGTCCGAGATGAGCGACGAAGCATACCAGCAGGAATTGGAAAAACTGGCGCTCGAACTGGCGCGGGTGAACAAGCAAATTGCTGAGGGGCATGAGTGAATCTCTCGATTGCGGATTGCAGATTGCGGATTGCGGATTTCGGATTG
>DASYPF010000239.1:0-19260 GCA_036006905.1 Acidobacteriota bacterium | reverse complement strand
ATAGACCTGCCGCACATTGGATTGGCTGACGCTGAATGCCGCATATCCGATCTGCCAGGCAAAGTTGTGACGCGACGGCCATTTTTCATGAACCCAGCCGGATGAATTCGCCTTTATGATGCGCAAAGCTTCTGAAATGCAAATCGAAGGTGGTAAATCAAACAACAGATGAACATGATCGACCATCCCATTAATCAACAAAGGCTTGCCTTTAAGGTTGCGGATAATTCCTCCCATGTAAGCGTACAGCTCCGGCTTTATTTCCGGTCTGATGCTGGGACGTCGGTCCTTGGTGCTGAAAATTGCGTGAGTAAGTAAGTTGGTAAAAGTGTGTGCCATTAGTTTGTCCTTTCGGCACACATAACCGGCAAGTTGGTAAATCTGCGAAGGAAAAACTCTTTCGCCCCTCCCGGGGCTAAATTGTCTATCAATATGATTATAATTCCCCACAGCTTACGCTGTGGGCTTACATTATTGGGCCCCTACTGGGGCCGGAGCAAAGTATGCCCAGCATCGGCGAGTCAAAACCTCGCGCTCGACCGCTTCGTGGTCCAGAGCGGGCCTATGGCCCGCCCCGGCTGTCACAACTCGCCTTTCAATAGCCGGTGAAACTGCCCGCGATCAATCCCCACCGTCTGGGAAGCTTTCGAGATATTGCCGCCGGCGGCAGCTACTGCCGCTTCGGCGAACTGCTGTCCCAGGCGTGCGATCTCGCGGCGGCAGATCTGCTTCATTTCTTCCTTCCGTCGATTCAATTCGTCGTAACTTTCAGGAACAGCTTTCAGAAGATGCCAGAAAGGATTCTTCTGAAGATCGTGTACCGTACCCGGTTGCAACTCGTCGGGAAGGCAATCCAGCGTGACTCGTCCCGAGCGCGCCAGAACCAGGCTGCGGTACACAATGTTTTCCAGCTCCCGAATGTTTCCTGGAAAGTCATATCCTAGGAGAGCGGCGTAGACGGCAGGATCAACTTCAAGATGACTCAGATGCAGAAGTTCCGCGTATTTTGTGAGGAAATGTTCCGCCAGGGAGCGAATATCGCTTCTTCGTTTTCGCAAGGGCGGAAGGAGGATGGGAAAAACGTTGATACGAAAATAGAGATCCTGGCGGAAGCTCCCGTCTTCCACCGAGCGTATGAGATCGCGATTGGTAGCTGCAATAATTCTGAGGTCCACGCGGATCGGAGATCGTCCGCCGACGCGCTCGATCTCTTGCGATTGTAAAAAACGAAGCAGTTTAACCTGAAGATCCAGCTTCATTTCACCGATTTCATCCAGAAACAGCGTTCCATGATTGGCGCGCTCGATCTTGCCAATCTTCAAGGCGTCGGCTCCCGTAAACGCTCCTTTTTCGTAACCAAACAATTCACTTTCCAGGAGAGCATCCGGAATAGCAGCACAGTTGATGGCAACAAAGGGGCAGTCCTTCCGTGAACTTAAGACGTGCACCGCGCGCGCGAAAAGCTCCTTCCCGGTGCCGCTTTCTCCTGTCAGTAGCACTGGGGCTGGAGTGGGCGCAACCTTCTTGACAAGCGCCACGGCCGCTAGAAATTCCGGGTCGGCGCCGATTAGTCCGTGCGTGGCCTTCTTATGGTCCAGGAAAAGCACCGACTTGCTTACCGGCTCAGCTTGCTCCATGAATCGTGCAAGAAAGAGAGACTTGAGAAGCGGGCGAACCTGCTCCAGATTTGCAAGATCGGAATCTGTAAATCCGGACTGCAGGCGTCTGGTGTCAAAATAAATAATCCCGATCACTTCTTTGTGGCCAAGTATCGGCGCCGCCAGAATGGAGCGAATACTCGCTTCATAGATGCTGCTTTGCGCCGCGTACGCGGGGTCTTCCAGCGGATTGCAAATCAGCACGCTCTGGCGAAGTTGCAGTATCTGTCGGAAGACGGTCCGGCTGACATGGAACTCCTCCAGTGTGAGATTCGGTTCGCTCAGGTTCGATGCTGCCAGCACACGTACCTGGCTGCTTTGTTCGGAACAGGAAATAAAAATGCCACGGTCGGCCTTCAGCGATTTTGTTAAATGATCCAGCACAGCCTGCAGCGAAGCAGGCCCATCTTCCAGGAAACGCAAGAGGTTGGTAAGAAACCTGAGGCTCTCGATTGCAGCTTTGGAATCCTGGATGAGCGCCGGATCGGCGGGCAAATCCTTAAACACTTCATCTTTGAGAAAGTCTCGAAGCCGGCAGATGCGATTCCAATCCTGGCGTATATTTTGCGGTACGGAGCGATCCTTTCGGATCCAATTATCGATGGTGGAAAAAGAACCCTGTTGCCGCTGCAGGAGCTGATCTGCTTTTTTCAGGAGAGAAATCTTCGAGTCCATAGACGGCCGTGTGTAGTCATGATAAGCGAGGGAAGGGGAATAGGGAATGGGGAATGGGGAAGGGGGAAGGGGGAAGGGAGAAGGGAGAAGGCAGAAGGGAGAGGGGGAGAGTGAGAGAGTGGGGGAGCGGGAGAATGGAGGACGCGGTTCGAAGCTCGATTCTTCTTCCACTCTTTCCCTCTCCCAGTCCCCAATCTCCCACTCTCCCTTCTCCCTTCCCCCTCTGACTTCAAAGAAGGGTCTCCAATTCATGCCTCTCCCCAACTCTCCCTTCTCCCTTCTCCCTTCCCTCTTCCCCCTTCCTCATTCCCATTCCTCATTCCCTAATTCCGTCTTCCATCCCTGCCGAACCTGCGGCAAAATAAGGCATTCAGCATGATTGGCCGGATCATTTCTCACTATCGGGTGCTCGATAAGTTGGGCCAGGGAGGCGCCGGCGTGGTCTACCGGGCTGAAGACACTGTCCTGGGCCGGTATGTTGCTTTGAAAGTGCTGGCGCCCGAGTCGACACGCGATGAAACGCTGCGCCAGCGGTTAAAGCACGAGGCTCGAGCCGCAGCTTCTCTCTCTCATCCTGGAATCGCGACCGTGTATGGGCTGGAAGAGGCGGGTGACGTTCTGTTCATCGTCTACGAGTATGTGCGAGGCGAAACCCTGCGCGCGCGAATGCGACAGGCTCCGATGGATTTGAACCTGGCGCTTCAGATTGCGGTAGAAACGGCTCGCGCATTAGCCGCGGCTCACAATCTCGGCATCGTGCATCGAGACTTGAAACCAGAAAATATCATTTGTTGTGCTGAGGGCGGGATTAAGATTCTGGATTTTGGCCTGGCGCGCGTCGCTGCCGGTGCTTGGAATTCTGACCGCGGCGAAACGCGCATTACGGCGACCGGCACGATCGTAGGAACGGTTGCTTACATGTCGCCCGAGCAAATTGAGGGGTGCCAACTCGATTTTCGCAGCGACTTATTTTCGTTCGGCATCCTGCTATATGAACTGGTGTCAGGCGTCCATCCATTCGAGGCTTCGACTTTGGCGTCTACCACCGTTCGTATTCTGACGGCAGAACCGTCCCTCCTGTCGCACCTGAATCCTTTGAGTCCGCCCGAGCTGGACGTGGTTGTGAAAAAGTGTCTTTGTAAGGATCCCGCGAGCCGATATCAAGCAACATCGGAGCTTGCGTCCGGCCTGGAACGCCTGTGCAGTCGCCTTCGAAGTGGGCAAGTCGGGGAGGATGAACAGCTTGGAACCGTGCAGGCCGGCGGCGCAAGCAAGCAAATCAGCAGACGGCGCGCTCCGCGTTGGTGGTGGCAATTTCATCAACTGTTTCTCTCTGTTCTGTGTTGCGTCATGCTTTTTCCGCTTTGGATGGTTAAGAATTGGATGACCGGTGTAGGAGGCGTGGCCCTGTTTCTCGCGGCTCTGGTTTGCGCCGTCGTGGTCGCGACACTACGCTCGCATCTCTGGTTCACGTCCGCGTTCTACTCAGCCGAGCTTCCTCTGCAAATGCAAAGGCTGGGTAGATGGATTCAGCGGACTGAGCGGGGCTTCGCGGTACTCGTTTTAATCGGTGCTGTATTGAACGCGCAGGCGCACACGGTCTTCTCCGGCCTGCTGTTGGCGGCAGCGATTGGAATTCTGGCAGCGTCGTTGATCATCGAGCCGGCTACCATTCGAGCCGCTTTCGGTTCTGCCGCAAAGGAGCGCGAATGAACGCGAATGTTTTCTCAGCGCGAGGATGTTGGGGTAACCACAACATGTCTGTTGAAGAAAGGTAAATCCAGCCAATGAAGCGGGTTCGCTTTATTTTTCTGACACTATTTACACTGATGGTTGTCGCGGCCGGCGCGCCAGAAGGAGTCCGGCTTTCGAGTTCAAAGGACAGCACTGGCGAGAGCGTAGCGCAAGAGAGTGTAGGTCGCCCCAACATCGTCTTAATCCAAACGGATGATCAGGCTGCTTGGGCGCTCGGCTATGCCGGCAATCATGATGCCGTTACCCCAAACCTTGACCGCCTGTTTCGCGAAGGAGCTTACTTGCGCAACAGTTTCGTCACTACTCCAGTCTGTTCCCCTTCGAGGGCGGGCTTGATTGCCAGCCGTTACGGAACGGAAGTTGGCATCACTGACTGGATTGATCCTAAGAAAGAGCCGGATTTAGGCTTGGATCCAAGCCTGGTGACCTGGCCCAAGTTGCTGGCCGATGCCGGCTACTCCACCAGCCTGGTGGGAAAGTGGCATCTTGGGACACTGGACCGTTTTCATCCGTCTAAATTCGGTTTCCATCATTTCATGGGATTTCGGAGTGGCGGCGCTCCACCCAAAGACCCGACACTTGAAGTCAACGGGGAGCTGAAACAGGTGAAAGGATTTCGCGATTATGTTTTCACGGACGCTGCCATCGACTTTGTTCGCAAGAATAGGAACAAGACCTTCCTACTGTCGCTCCAGTTCCATGCCCCTCACGCGCCCTATACTCCCGTAGCGGAGCAGGACTGGGCGCTCTACAAAGACTTGGATCCGCTCGTGCCCAACCCGGACTATCCGAAGCTCGATGTGGCGCGCATCAAGAAGCTAATGCGCGAATATCTGGCCAGCGTGACCACAGTCGACCGCAATGTCGGTCGACTGCTGGACGTGCTGAACGAACTCAATTTGGAAAAGAAGACCGTTGTCATTTTCACCAGCGATCATGGTTACAATATTGGTCACCATGGCATCTGGCACAAGGGGAACGCCCGATGGATTCTGACCGACAATGAGGGACCCCGACCGAACATGTTTGACACTTCGCTGCGTGTTCCCACAGTGGTGCGCTGGCCGGGTGTGATTGCGTCAGGTGTGAAAATTGACCAGACCATTACCAATCTTGACTGGTATCCCACAATCTTGGCGATAGCACAGTTGCCGCGGCCGGCGGGCGTGATCATCCGCGGTCGCAACTTCCTGCCGCTGCTGAGGGGCGAGAGAATTGACTGGGATAATGAGTTTTATGGAGAGTACAGTCAACATCACTATACGGAAACCCACCTGCGCATGTTTCGAACGCCGGACTGGAAGCTGGTCCTGGATTTCAAAAACAAACAGAGGGGCGAACTCTATCATCTGGCCGAGGATCCAGAAGAAACCAGGAACCGAATCGACGATCCGGCGTCACAGAAGATGAAGGATTACCTCCGACGGAAAATAGTGGCGAAGATGCGCCAATTAAGGGACCCTGTGTTACGGGAATAGCGGGCAAGAGCGGGAGAGGGGAGACGGGGGAAGGGAGAAGGGAGAAGGGAGAGGGGAGAAGGGGGAAGGGGGACGGGGGAAGGGAGAAGAGGGAACGATGAGCATGAAAGATGAAGGATACCCCTTCGTCCTCCTCCCTTCCCACTTCTCCCTTCCCCCTTCCCGCTTCTACCCTCTCCCTTCCCCCTTCCCCCTTCCCCCTTCCCCCTTCCCCCTTCTCCCTTCTCACGCCCGCGGATACTCCCACGGCTCTCGATACTTCCGGCTCAGTAGCTTGTTGGCTTCGGGGTCGCCTACGATCACTTCCTTCTCTCCATCCCATGGGACACTGCGGCCCAGTTTGAGCGCCAGCATGCCAAGCAGACTCATGTTGGTGGATCGATGCGCTATTTCGATATCGCGGACTGGACGCCGGTGCTCCTTGATGCTCAGCAGGAAGTCGGCAAATAACTCCTTGATGTTTTGATCGTCCGGCTTATGAAGTTGCGGGTCCTGATGGAGGATCTGCTTCTTCTTGTCGCTGGGATAGAAGGTCCAGCCGTCCAGCCATCCCATGTGGAATGTTCCTTCGGTGCCGTAGAAGTAACAACCAATGTTGGTCTTTTCCGCTTCATTGCCGGCGTACTGCCGGTGTTCCCAAACCGCTGTAAAGGATTCAAACTCAAAAGTGGTGACTTGCGTGTCAGGCGCGTCAGTGGTGTCTCGTTTAATGTGACGCCCGCCCGTAGAGGAAACCTTTCTCGGGTATTTCTCTTCTGTCCACCAAAGAATCTGGTCCATCCAGTGAACGCCCCAATCTCCCAAAGTGCCGTTAGCGTAGTCGAGGAATTGCCGGAATCCTTTGGGATGAATCACCTTGTTGAAGTTGCGAAACGGTGCCGGTCCGCACCACATGTTCCAATCCAAGCCGGCCGGAGGTTCCGAATCGGATGTCGGCGTGCCAGGTCCGCCCGGGTAGTGGACAAATGCCCGCACCATGCCGATCTTGCCGGCCTTTCCGGATTTAAGGAATTCCATTCCGGAAATGTTGTGGGGCGAAACGCGGCGATGCAGTCCGACTTGCACAACGCGGTCATTGGCGCGCGCCGCGTTGACCATGGCGCGGCCTTCCTTAATCGTGTGGCCGATGGGTTTCTCCACGTAGACATGGGCGCCGGACTTTACGGCGGCTATGGTAGCGAGCGGATGCCAGTGATCCGGCGTGGCGACGATGCAGATCTCCGGCTTTTCTTTTGCGAGCAACTCGCGGAAATCCGAATAAAGGCGCGGCGTGTCGCCCGACATTTTGGTCACGTCGGCGGCAGCGGGCTTCATCTGGTTTTGGTCGACGTCGCACATGGCAACTACCTTGCATTCGCCTGACGCCATCGCCTCGCGAAGAATATTCATTCCCCACCAGCCAGTTCCCACAAGCGCCGTTGTGTATTTGCCATCGCGAGCGCCGAAACCGGGAGCGGCGGACAGAGCCATACCGGCGGCAACGGAACCTTTAATAAAATCTCTGCGGTTCATGAGATGCTCCTTTTAGAAGATAATTTTTCATCAAAACGAGTATCGCAATGCGAGCTGAAGCTGCCGCGCGGGAAAAGCAGAGAGAATCCGGCCGAACGTGGGGCGATCGATGAAGCTTTCAGGCAGTTGGAAGTTGGGCCGATTGAAAGCGTTGTAGATTTCGGCCCGAAACTCCAGCCGCCGCTCCCCACTGACGAGGAGGCTCTTTGAAAGCGCCGCGTCCAGGCTGACGAAGCGCGGTCCGATAAGGATGTTGCGGCCCGCATTGCCAAAGCTGAATTTAGGTGGAATGGAGAAGGCCGCAACGCGGAAGAACTCTTCGGGTATCGGACGCGCCTGCTTCGGGTCACCGATTAAATCCGGGCGATCATGCCCAAAGAATCCGCCGATGTTCCCCGTGTTGCTGTTGTCAAAGTTTATGCGCGGAGTGAAAGGCCTGCCCGATTGCGCGGCAAAAATTCCGCTCATCTGCCAGCGCCGGAACAATGGACTCCGGATTTTGTCGGGAAAATCGTAGGTAAATGCCAGCGACATGCGATGACGCAGATCGAAGTTGGAAAGCGCTCTTTCGCCGCCAAGGTCTCTGCTGTTCTGCGGCGTGTTGTCATCACCAGTGCTTTCCAAAAACGCCGATGTGTTGTCAAGCGACTTGGAGAGCGCATAGGCCGCCAGAAAGGACAGCCCTTGCGTGCGCTTTTTTTCCGCCCTCAACTGAAGCGAGTGATAGCTGGATGACGCCCCGGATTCAATGAGCAGGATGTTCCCGAAACCCGAGATCGGCCGTCGTGGGTCAATCGCGCCCGGGCCAGGCAAAGGTTGGTTGAGATTGCGCTTCATCACCAGTTTGGTTCCCTTCGAGCCGACATAGCGTGCGCTCAGGCTGACACCTTTTCCCGCTACGCCTTCCAATCCGAAACTCCACTGTTGTGAATACGCGGTCCGAAAATTCGGGTCGAGAGTTACCGGTGACGGCGCCGGCGTAAAAGCGCTGCCGGTAGGAAAGGGCGCGTTCAAATGCAGAAGGCTTTTGCCGGGGAAGAAGAGATTGAGCTGGAAATAAGGCGGATTGAAATAGAGCGCTGAGTTTTCAATGAGCGTTCCGCTGTCGTAAAAGAGGCCGTAGCCGCTTCGCGCTATCCATTTCCCGCGTCCTGACAGGTCCCAGGCCAGGCCGATGCGCGGGGCTACATTATTGAAGTCGCTGTTCAAGCCGGAGCGCGGCACACCGCTGGTCCCTACCGGGATGATACGGCGACTGGCTGGATCGAAAACCGCCATCCGGTCATGGGCGTCGACGGGCGGAGAGTTGTATTCGTAACGCAGGCCGAGATTGAGAGTCAGCGACTGCGCCAGCTTCCAATCATCCTGGACAAAAAGGTCATACGCATGAGTGCGCAGGGCCTGGGGGTTGTCGTTTAAAGCGAGAATGCTGACTGAAGGGAGTCCCAGTAGAAGATCAGCAAGCGCGTTTCCTGTAAAGGCTCCCTGGAAAGTGATCTGTCCGCGCGCGAAAAGGTGATTGAAGCCGTTGGAAAGATAGTAACGAACCTCGCCTCCTGTCTTCAGATAGTGCTTCCCGCGCTGCAGGCTGACGCTGTCGGAAATGTGAAATGTCCCGGTGCGGCGCACAACGGGAAGGTTCGGATCGTCGCCCAGCGTCTCAAAACCGGCAAGGACAATTGATGGGAATCCAAGATCCACTGGAGCCAGCGACTGGCGGTCCAGAAGCGAGCCAGCTTGTATCCCCAAAAGGGAGAAGCCGTTCAGTCCCTTATTCTGCTGCAACGTTTCTCTCCGCAGCCGGTTAAAGCCCAGGCGAATGTCGTTGACCGTGCGCGGTGAGATGCTCTGCGTGCCGCCGATCGCAAGATTCTGTCCACGATCCAGCGCCGACGTTCCAAAGCCCGGCAGATTGGATGTTTTGGCTGCAAAAGGAAATACTCTGAAGTCATCGATGAAGCTATACCGAACAAAGATCGGATTCTCTTCCGAGAAGTGATGGTCAAGTTTTATGGTGAACTGTGTCATGCTCACGGTCCCAATCGGCGAAGAGATGAAATTTTGATCGGCGACATCGCGGTTGGGATCCGGATAGAGTCGAGCTACTGCGGCGCCGGCCGTATCGATTTGGTTGGCCGGAATAATATTGTTTGGGAACGGCTGTCTAGTCAGCGGATCGACGATCTTGGTCTTCGGAAGCAGCGTGCTGAAGTCTCCCAGCTTTTGCGCAGCAGCAGGGACACTCGTGGTCCGCGTCTCCGCCTTTCGAGCCCGAGTGCCTTCAAAACTGAGAAAGTAGAAATTCTGCGACTTGCCAAAAGGACCCCCCACCGTCCCTCCAAACTGGCTCTGTCTCAGAAACGGGACTTCTTGATCATGCGGATCAAAGAAGTTGTGGGCGTCCATACCCGAATGCCGGAAGAATTCATACGCCGAACCGTGCAATTGGCTGCCGCCCGACTTCAGCGCGACGTTGACTTGCGCGCCCGCGTTGCGTCCATATTCGGCATCATAGTTGTTGGCCAGCAGGGTGAATTCCTGGATGGCATCGACGCTGGGATTGAACACAAAGCGATTCAGGAAGAGATCGTTGTTATCAACGCCATCAAGCAGGAAATTATTTGACGCCTCGCGGGCGCCGCTCACGTTGACGCCGCTGTTGGCTTGTGTGGACAGCCGCGAGCCTGGCGCTGGCGGAGCGGCGCCAGGCGCCAGCAGCGAAAGCTGTAGAAACTCGCGGTTGTTGAGCGGCATGGTGATCAGCGTACGGTTGTCGAAGACTTCTCCGATGGTGCTCGTGTCCGAACGCAGTGTCTCGATGTCGGCGCTGACTACTATCTGATCCTCTGGCGCGCCGGGAAGCAGCAGCAAATCCAGCGTCGCCTTCACGCCCACTTCCAGACGGATGTCTTTGATGACTTCCTTTTTGAAACCGGCCAGCGAAGCGGTCAATGTGTACCGCCCGGCTGCGAGCAGAGGCATGACGAGCGTGCCGTAGGGGCTGGTCGTGCCCCTTCGGCGCACGCCGGTGGCATCCTGCACCAGTTCTATTTTGACGGCGGGAAGTACCGCGCCGGTTGAATCCTGGGCATTGACGAAGAGCGTGGCAGTCGCGGTTTGGGCAGGAAGCTCAGTGACAAGAAATACTCCGGAAAGGAGGAGTGCCAGTTTGCGATTTAGAGCCATCCGCGAAATAGCTAGCAACGTATTCACCGCAGAGGCGCAGAAAACGCGGAGATGGCGCAGAGATAGAAAACTCTGCGAAGCTCTGCGTACTCTGCGCCTCGGCGGTGAGAACAATCTCACGTGTTTTGCCAACTGACAACGGACCATGGACAACGCACCTGCTCTCATTTCTCCGTCTTCTTCTCTTCTTTCTTACGCTTTTGCTCTTTTCTTTCTTCTTCCTGCTTGATCTTTTCCTTGGTTTTTTTCGTTCTCTGCTCCAGGAAGGCGAACAAATCGGTGGTTTCTTCAGGACTTAGATTGTCGAGCAATCCGTCCGGCATCAGCGACGTCTTGGAGATCCTGCGTGATTTTATCTCCGGTTTGGGAATGGTGACTTGATTTCCCTCCGCCGTAATCATGATGATCGATTTGGAGTCTTCTCGTTTAATGATTCCGACAGTCGACTGATCGTCTTTGGTCACGATCTCGATGGCGGGATATTGATCGGAAATGGTCTTCGAAGGATAGATGATCGATTCCACAAGATCCTTCCTGGTAAACCGCTTCCCTACGTCGGTCAAATCCGGTCCGGCCTCTTTTCCGATGTCGCCAAACTTGTGACAATTGACGCAGTAGGCTTTCTCAAATGATTTTTTTCCCGCTTCGATATTGCCGGCATAGCTCATCGGATCCCACAGCAGAAATTCGGACAACTCCTGATCCGAAAGAATTTGGTTTTCCTTGGCGCGCCGGAATGCACGCTTTGGTTTTTCTCCGGGTGGCGCGGTTTCAGGGCTCAACGATGGAATGCGATCCATTGCCGCCTGTTTTTCTTGAGCCGGTACCTGCTTTAAAAAGTCATTCCACATATCTTCAATGTACCCGAGAAAAGAAGCGCCGCCTTTCCAATGTTCTTCCTGTGTCTTCTCGAACCACTGAATAAACACGTCACGTCTTTTGGCATCCCACCCGTTTTGCATAGCTCTCAGGCAATAAGCGTAAAAGATCTGCTGCTGGCGGTCCGCTTGAGGACTGGAGAGTTGCTGCAAGACCTTTTCGAGTGCTCCCGACGTTTCCAGGCGAGCCATCGTACGCGCCAGTTCCCGGTTCAAGGACTGACTGCTGGACGGAAAGCGGGGAAGCAGCAGCTCGCCCAAGGTGACGTACTTCGCGGAGTAATCCACGCCTTCATCATTGATGATGGTTAAATCGATGACGCGCAGCAAGCCCAGAAGGTTGTCATCGCTCGGTTTTGCTTTGACCAATTCCGCTTCGCGATCCAGCAAATCGGGGACATCATGGGTACCCGTTACCGTCTGCACGAGCGCCAATAGGGCCTCGGTAACAGCCGGGTATTTGTCGAGCTTGAACGCTTCGTCACGCCACAAATTTCGATTGGTGCGCCGCAACACCTGTCGCGCGGCGTAGCGGAGGAATCGGTCTGGATTTTCCAGCAGCGGAAAAATATCGCGCGCCGGCGAAAATGGTGGATTCATACCCGGATGGATCTCCGTTCGGACAAGCGCTTCGCAGGCGCGACGCTGTACAAACCAATCGCTGTCGCGAAGGCGGCGCGCCAGCTCCCGTCGAGCCGAATCGGCCGGATGCATGCCAAGATAGTAAGTGGAGGCGGCGCGCACCTCCCACTGCGGGTCGGACCCGAGCCAGGCTAAGAATTCTTCACTGGGGAAATCCGAATAGAACCCCGACTTCCTGCTTGACTGCGCGTCAGTTCCATAGACGGCTAAAAGTTCGAGCGCGCGGACGCGGCGGTCAGGCTGCGACGACGTGTTCTTCACTTCCTCCATCAGCGCTTTTTCCCAATCAATTCCCATTTGCGCTTGAATGGACCGGAGCCGGGCCCGTCCCCACGATGAGCGAGGCTGTGGCTGCGCGAGCGCCTGCTCGATTAGGGGCTGGGGACTAGGGGCTGGGGGCTGGGGGTTGGGGGTTGGGGGCTGGTTGGGGGATGGGGGATGGGGGATGGGAGATAGGTGTGAGGGTGGGGTGTCGGGTGTCGGGTTCCCCGTATCGGGTTTCTGAGTTTGCGTTCCAGCCACTTTCAGCGGCTTTTGGCTTGTCTTCCCCCGTCCCCCGACCCCGGGCCCCCGACCCCCAGCCTTTCCCCGTCTCCCGACACCCGACACCTGTTCCCCGGTTTCCGGCCGGTAGGCCACCCGGTACACTCCTCCCTCAGTAAAACGGCCGCCTTTTGTGAAATACAAAAATCCGTCCGGTCCGACTTCCAGATCGGTGACGTTCAAAGGCTCGCCCAGCAGGAACTCTTCGGATTTCTCCGCGTAAGTCGCGCCCGATTTCTTAGGAAATGAAACCAGAATACGGCCTCTTGACCAGTCCCCTTGCAGGAAGGAGTCGTAATACTCCTTCGGATAGGCCGTGTGCTGATAGAACGTCAACCCGGTGGGAGATCCGCGCCCAACGTCTGTCATTGAAGGAAGGCTGTCCACGTAGTAGGGAGGCCAGACTTCCGAGCCGGTCCGCCAGCCGTAGTCACCGCCTGCAACAACGTGGTGCGTGCGCACCGGCCGGTACCATGGAAGATTGATGTCCCATTCCATGTCCGAATCTAACGTGAACAATTCCCCCATCACGTTGAAAGCAGCGTCGTAGGTATTGCGGTATCCGCCGGCGAAGAGTTGCCACCGATTTGCTTCACGGTCCAATCGGACAATCGTTCCCCCGGGAGAGCGAATATTGACGGCATGGCCGCGGGGATCAGTGAAGCGGGAAAGCAGGTATCCTTCGACATAATCTTTGAGGGGAGAGTATGGGTCCGGGGTGACCACAAGGCCGGTATGGTTTCCAAGAACTACATGAAGCAAACCGTCCGGCCCAAAAAACACGGCATGAGGCCCATGCTCGCCCATTTCTCCGGTGAAGCGGCCCAGGATCGTTACCGTGTCCCCTTTGCCATCGCCATCTTGATCCGTGACACGATACAAGCCGGGGCCGTCGGGACCCTGACCCACGGCAAACAGATCATTGCCGTCAAAACAAATTCCCTGGCAATTGGTAACCTTGTCGGTGAAGATCTGCTCCCTGTCGGGAAGGCCGTCATGGTCGGTATCCAGCAAAGCAACCACAGGTCCTTTTTCGCGCGAGATCACCAGCCTTCCCTGGCTGTCAAATGTCATGGCCACCACGGAGCCGCTCTTTTCCGGCGAGTAGACTTCTTCCACTGAAAATCCTGGACGCGCCCGGAACTGCGGCTTGCGACTGATGTCTGCTCCAGTTTGGCCGCGAACCGCCACACCGGCCCAAAAACCGAGCAGCACCGCGAAGAGAAAGCCAAGAAAGCTCACCGCGAAGGCGCGAAGAGTGCGAAAGTGATTAGGGGAAATCATGCACGCTGCACGGGATTTGATGCTCATTATGAAAAGACTCGCACAAGTGGCGAGCCTGAGAGTATAAACCAACTTCGCGTTCTTCGCGCCTTCGCGGTGAGCTTTCTTGGCGCCACTCTACAGCCTAGCCTAACCACGCGGGCTTGCCCTTTGGCCCAGCAACTTTGTTCCGTTTTCATAAAGAATCCTTCGGAGCACTGCCGGATCAGTGATTAACTCCCGCAAAGCAGCCAGCGACCCGGCCGCGATGCACTTTCCGCCCGGAATGCCGGCCCCCTTTCCGTCCAGGCAGTTGCAATCACTGCCCCAAATCAACTTGCGCTGGTGGCGCTGCAGGAAGTCGCGCGAGAATTCCGGGTCGCGCGTGAGCGCGTTTAAACCGGATCCGGCCGAAAGATCGCCGTAGATGTTTGGGTAATCGGAGAGAAGACGATCCGTCAGGCCTCCCTTCTTGACCGCGCCTTTGGGATACAACTCCAGCGGATCGAGGCTGGCACTGATGTTTCCCCACCAAGTCTGAGCGTGCCCGATGAAATTGATCTTCGGGTAAGCCTTGAGCACTTTGTCGAAGCGCTCCAAGCCGGTGTTGTATGTTTCAAACTCGAAGTGAAGCAGCACCGGGACGCGCATTTCTTCCGCCAGTTTGTAGACGCGATGCATTTCTGGAGAATCTACAGCAACCGGATACTTCATCTCGCCGATACCGATGGCGCCACGCTGCAGGTTGCCGCGGATCACGTCGAGCGCGCGCGACTGCGTGGGATCGCTGGAAGCAAAACGCAGGAACTGGCCTGGATTTTCTTTCTCAACCTGCGCGCTGTCCCGATTCCCGCCTACGACCAGGACCCAGTCAGTCGCGAATTTGGCGCCCCCTTGCATCATCCATCCTTCGATGGGAAGCAGCACGGTGGTTGTTACCTGATTTTGACGCTGGTGTGCCAGGAGTTGCTCGTGCGTGCGGCCCGTGTAAAAGGAATGCTGGTGTAGATCGAGCAGCGTCTCGCCGGGGCCGGCTTCGGCCAGAAGATTCGACACAGCCGCGCCGTAAAGCAAGCCCGCGGTGGCGCTACCCGCTGTTTCTAAAAAATGGCGTCGAGTAACCCGACTGCTGCGCATAAGGCTGGAATTATACTTCATAATTCCTGTTGTGTTCCCTAAGCGGCCAGTGTAGAAGTTCCCAGAACCCCATTCTAAATTAAAAAGGAGGCTGCATGAAGAAACGTAGATTCTGGTTTCTGCTCGTCACCGCGATTGCAACGATTGCTCTGTCTTCGGCTCAGGCACCTAAGAAAAAAGGGGCGGCGGCTGGACCAAAAACTCATCTGGCTGTGGCTGCGGGCGATATCAACTGGGGACCGATGCCGGCAAGTTGGGTGCAGGGAACCCCGCCGCCGGAATTTGCCGGTCCGCCTAACATTCAGGTTGCCGTCGTTCAAGGCGACCCGGTCAAGTCCGGAGTCCTCTACGTTGTCCGCTTCAAAGCTCCCGATGGCGAGAAAATTGCGCCTCACTGGCATCCCATGGACGAACACATTACGGTTCTGCAAGGTACCTTCGTTCTTGGAATGGGTGATAAATTTGACCAAACAGCCGGAGAGGAGTTGAGCGCCGGAGCCTACGGGATGGTGGCGAAGAAAATGATGCACTTCGGTTGGACTAAAGGAGACACAATTCTTCAGGTCCATGGCACGGGTCCGTTTAAAATCGTTTTCGTAAATCCCGCGGCGAAGACACCGGCCAAGCCAGCCAAGAAGGCAGCCGGCAAATAACCGTAGCTGGTACAAATCTTCACCGCGGAGACGCAGAGGGCGCAGAGATAGCACAGAGAATGGGCTGAAGCTTGAAGTATTAAGGCCCGTGATAATGTCGAATGTCGAATGCGGAGTGTCGAATGTAGATCGTCATTTGTCATTCGCAATTTATCATTCGACACTTTCTGGCCTTCACACTTCAAGCTTCAGTCCGCTCTCTGCGCTATCTCTGCGTCCTCTGCGGTGAAGATTGAATCTGCATTTGTCAATCCGCAATCCATGATTCTCAACCTACGACGAGGGATCTGCAATCCGCAATCCGCATTCCGCATTCGACATTCCCCAATCCGCATTCGACATTCGACATTCGGCGTTCGACATTCCGCAATCCGCAATCCACAATCCGCAACCCGCAATAGACTCTGCTTCCTGCTTTCCGCCTTCTGCCTTCTGCTTTTCGCCTGCTCGCGCAACCGAGGTCCCGGGTCGCTTTCTCCGCAGCAGTCGCTGAAAACTTTTCAACTGGCCGATCCGAATCTCCGCGCAGAGATTTTTGCTGCTGAGCCGGATGTGGTCGATCCGGTGGAAATCGTTTTTGATGAGGATGGACGAGTCTTTGCCGCTGAGATGCGCGACTACCCGGCGGATCCTCCGGCAGGGCAGCCGCCTAAGAGCCGCATCCGTCTGTTGGAGGATACCGACGGAGACGGCAAGATCGACCGCTCGACAATTTTTGCCGACAATCTGCTGGAAGTGACCAGCATGCTCCCATGGAAGGGAGGATTGATCGTCACGGCGGCCCCTGACATTCTTTATCTGAAAGACACCAACGGCGACGGTAAGGCCGACATTCGCAAGGTGCTCTTCACCGGTTTCGCGCTGGTAAATCCCGAGACCCGCATCACGAACCTGCGATTTGGGATCGACAACTGGATTTATGCGGCCAACAACGGGCAGCGAGGCGACATTACGTTTCCTGGACGCAGCCTGCTTCTGAATTCAGAGGAGGTCGGGAAGCGAGAGGGGGGGAGGGGGAGAGTGGGTGAGCGGGAGAATCTGGACCGTGATAGTTCACGTCTTCAGAGTGCGGAAGGTGGAGCGCGGAAGGTGGAAAGCTCTCAACATCCGACTTCTGTAAATGTTTTGGGCGCGGACTTTCGCTTTCGTCTCGATCGTGGATTGTTTGAAGCCGAATCGGGTCCCACGCAGTTTGGTCTGGCGATGGATGACTGGGGGCATCGGTTTATTACTGAAAATACGGTTCACATCCGGCATGTAGTGATGCCGCGCCGCTATCTGCTGCGCAATCCTTTTCTTCCCGCCGGTGTGGCAGCCGAAGATATCTCCGATCATGGGCGGCCTTCAGCTCGAATGTTTCAACTCACACCGCCGCAGTACTGGCGCCAGGTGCGCACGGCGATGCGCCAGCAACGCTACCAGGAGAACAATCTAAGTCGAAAGGAAATCGTCGCCGGTTATTTCACTGCCGCTTCAGGAGGAACGATTTATTCGGGCGACGGTCTTCCGGCCCAATATTACGGGACCTTATTCACCGGCGATGTCAGCGGGAATCTTGTGCATCGCGATGTCCTTCGTCCCGCCGGCGCCAGTTTTGTCGCCAGCCGCGCAAGCAATGAGTTGGACAAGGAGTTTCTCGCTTCCACCGATCCCTGGTTTCGGCCATGCAGCTTTGCCACCGGTCCTGACGGCAATCTTTATATTGTCGACATGTACCGTGAATTCATCGAGACGCCCGAGTCGATTCCTGAAGAGTTGAAGAAGGACATGGATTTTTACAGCGGGACAACGCTGGGAAGGATCTACCGCATTGCGCCAAAGGCGCCTCAAAGGGCTGCAGCCAAGCCTCATCTCAGCACTGTGCCGAGCTCCGAACTGGTATCGCTTCTTGCCCATCGCAATGGTTGGTGGCGATTGACGGCGCAAAGACTGCTGCTGGAGCGTCAGGACAAATCTGTGGTTCCCGCTTTGCGGAAAATGACGAGCGAGAGCGATTTCGCCCAAGCCCGGCTGCATGCGCTGTATGCGCTGGAAGGATTGTCTTCTTTGGATGCCGCTCTGGTAGAAAAGACGCTGGAGGATCCCGAAGCGGGAGTGCGCGAACATGCGCTGCGGCTGGCTGAGGCCTACAATGGTCACATCTCTTCAGAGGGTCTGAAAGAATCCGAGCCGCGACCGTCAGGGAGCGGACCCTCCGACGAAAGTCCCCGCCTGTGGGCAACGGGTTCGGGCGCAGGCCGGGATGGTCTCGTCGCGAAACTGGTGGGCATGATTCATGATCCTTCATCGAACGTGCGGTTTCAACTTGCGCTCAGCCTGGGAGCCTTTGTGGGCGGCGACAAGTCACCGGCCGGCAGCGCGGGGCTGAAGCGGCGCAACCGCGATATCTTGAAGGCGCTGGCTACGCTTGCTAACGAGCAGTCGGAAGATTCCTGGTTTCGGACGGCGGTCTTGAGCTCGGTCGGCCAGCCCGTCACTCTGCCGGTTTCGGAGCAAGTAAAACAGTTGAATGCACTGGTTGATTTGCTGGCCGAGCAGGAGTTCTTCCAAAAGCCGTCCCCTGGAAAACAGAGACTGCTGGAGCAGTTGGCGCTCGGCATTGGAGTTCGAAATGAAGCCGCGGGAATCGTCCACTTTCTCAACTTGTTGTCCCACCTCCAACTTCCGTCTTCAGCCACTGCGGATCAAGCTTCATCAAAGCAGATTGCTGAGGTTTGGCAGGTTGCCGGATTGTCGGGGATGGCACGCGGCCTGAAACTGGCGGAAGCGCGCCGCCTCAAAGTTCCGGCGGCGGAATCTCAGTTGAGCCGCTTTCTTGCCAGTCCATCCGAGAAGGTTCAGTCGGCTGCTCGCGCCGCCGCGCGCCATTTCGAAATGGAGGCGTTGATCGCGTCTTCCATGAAGCAGGCGCTCGACGCCGGCATTCCCGGCGCGAACAGAAAGGCGGCCATTCAGTCTCTGGCCAGCGGTGAGTTTCGCGAAGTCCGCCCAGTGTTCGAAAAAATCCTGTCGTCGCAGCCGAGCCAGGAACTGGTTGGGGCGGCTGTGGCAAGTTTGAGTTCGATGGACGATCCGGGAGTGGCCGAGTTGCTTATTGCTCGCTGGAACAAATTCAGTCCACAGATTCGCGAACAGGCCCTCGATGTGCTGTTGAACCATCGGCAGCGAGTGCCGGTTCTGCTCCAAGCGGTCGGAAATGGGCGCATTGAAAAGAATGCGCTCGACCTCCCGAGGAAGCAAAAACTTTTACTGAACCCGGACCCTCAAATCGCCGCTAAAGCTCGCGAGCTTTTCAAAGAAGGAGCCAGCGACCGCGCCCAGGTAGTAGCCAGCTGTCGGTCCGCTCTTACGTTGACCGGCGATGCTACTAAAGGGAGAGCTGTTTTCGAGAAGAGCTGCGGCCAGTGTCACCTGCCGCAAAAGGGCCGGCGCATCGGCCCGGATCTTTCCGGCGTGAGCAGCCAGACCAAAGAGCAGTTGCTGCAGAACATCCTCGATCCCAGCAGAGAGATCCAGGCGAGATTCACCAACTACATCGTGACGACCAAAGATGGAAGAATTCATGATGGGCTAATCGTCTCGGAAACACCCGGAAGCATTACGCTGCGGCCGAGCGCCGGCGAAGACGAAACGCTGCTGCGGGCCAATATCAACGAAATTCGCGCGTCCAGTGTTTCATTGATGCCCGACGGTCTGGAGCAAAACATGAGCAAGCAGGATCTAGCCGACGTGATCGCGTTTTTGCAGGGAGCCAATCTGCATCATCACCATGGGCCGTAGGATTTAGCCGCGAAAGGAAGCGAATGATGGATATGAAGTAGATATGAAGGGGTATGAAGAGGATATGAAGGGGTATGAAGAAGATATGAAGGGGTATGAA
>DASYPF010000238.1:0-5961 GCA_036006905.1 Acidobacteriota bacterium | reverse complement strand
ACATTCGATGGAGAATAGGTCTGAGCCCGCGAAGCGGGCGTCCAGCGTGCAGCCCCCGGCGCACCGAAGCGGAGCCGGGGGCTAATTGGGGGTTCGCCGGGAGAGACCGCAGGGCGGGCGACAGGAGAAAATCCTGTATCGCATCGTATTTGCCACGTTGAAGCCATACCATCTAATCAAGAAGGAGGCGCTTCTTTGGGCACATCACACCGATTTCAAGCCGGACTCCAATCAAGCTACACCCTGTCGCCCGCCTTGCGGGCTGCCTCTGCGAAACCCTACTTGGCCCCCGGCTCCGCTTCGCTGCGCCGGGGGCTACACGCTGGACGCCCGCTTCGCGGGCTGAGTTGGCCCATTGTTTTTCTATGTCTTGGGCTCCCGGCCTTGATAATTTAGAGTGAAATCACTGGCGCAAGCAGTAGTCCGGATTCATTAAGCCCGCGCGGGTGGCGGTTTAAAGCCCGGATGCCAAAATTCGACTATTTTGTGTCAAATTTGGCATCCAGAGACCATTGTCCTGCTCCCTCAACCAGCAGAAAAATAAGTCCCAGCAGCATCGAATAATCGACTCGCGCTTCATGCGCCATGGCCCAGAAACCGTCTTTCATCAGAATGGGAATCTTTGTAGTCGCGATTGCCACAAGCATGTCAACGATCAAGGGAATGGCCGCAAGCCTCGTCAGCAGTCCAAGAAGAATCA
Source organism: Acidobacteriota bacterium (assembly GCA_036006905.1). Taxonomy (GTDB): domain Bacteria; phylum Acidobacteriota; class UBA6911; order JACQSX01; family JACQSX01; genus DASXTB01. The sequence continues at coordinate 5,261 of DASYPF010000238.1, read as the reverse complement.
ACGTCCCGCATATGATTTCAACCACTCCTACAAAAGGGGCCATGATCTGGGGCGCAGGAATTCCGATCTTTACAAAGCGGCCGACTCCCAGCGCTCCGGGGAAAAGGAACTTTTGTACTCCCTCGGAAAGAAACACTCCGCCCACGATGAGGCGTATCAGCAGCACCGCGGGCGAAGCGCCGGTTACCATAGATTTTCGTAACATGAAGTTTCCAGACTATGACCGATCACGTTTTTGGCGCGGCTCAACCGCACCGGCACGCTTTCAGCATGCCCTGGGCCGCATAGCGGCGTCTGACTTTCGCCCGGCCTTTCAAGGCCGGGAGTCGAAGACAAAGAAAACATCTCGTCGCGTAGCGACGATTGATTCAACAGAGGCTCAATCGTCGCTACGCGACGAAAAACACATAATGATTCGTTCACCCGGCCTTGAAAGGCCGGGCTAAATTCATCGGTCGCTAACGCGACCAGGGAAGTGCGACAGCAACCGTCTCCTACAGAACTGAAAAATGCCCAACCTCCAGGTCGAGTCTCAGCCGCGCCCGAGCTATACGGCCGGCGTGAACTGCTTCAGGTCGTAGATCCCTAATTGCTTTTCGATCGCCGCAACCTTGTCCACGCTCCGTTCGAATCCTTCATTTCCCAAAACTTTATGCTCCTCTTCCTCCATCCGATCGCCCAGAGCTTCCACCTGTTTTGGACGCAGAATAGTTCTTAGCGCGGGAAAGAGCACAGTGTCCTCGCGCGCCTCATGAGGGCGATACATTCGGATGAACGCCTCGCACTCCACGACTAGCCGCCGGCGACTTTCAGCGGCGCCGAACAACCCAGGCTGTGAGAGACGCAGTATTTCCGCGGTCACTCTTCTTCCAGCTTCGTGCTGTTTCTTCAATATTGTCACCAGATCGAGAAGTTTCCGCGCCTTTTCGAATTCCGGGAAGATGTATTTCTCTTCATTCTTTTCGTGATATTCCTCCACAAAGGTTCGAACCAGTTGGGCGGTATGCTGAAATACTTCAGGCGTCACCTCTTTTTTCTCCCGAAGACGCCGCAGCCCCTCCTCGTAAATAAGAAGGCAGCGATTCAGCACGCCATGCTCCTTCATTAAGTCTTCAGGAGCGGTGACGCCTTCATCCGGATCCCAGGCGGTGGATTTCTTCTGGAAAATTTCGGGCGGCAGGGGCGCTGCTGCCAACGCAGCTCCCAAACCCAGGACCTGGCGACGATTCATTCTTTGATCAAAATGCATGGACCTGTTCCTCCCCAATGCGCATCAGCCCTCCGAAGGCGGGGCGCCAAGAATTGTAGCCCAGGGCGTGAGGGCGTGTTGCCGAAATCCGCGCCAGGCCCTGAGATTGGCTAATGTCCGAGCCGCGCGTGTAAGCAAGCGGACCCTCCCCAGTAGTGATTCTCCACCGGCTAGACCGGATTATTCACAAATTCCAGTGGAAGGCTTAACGCAAAGACGCAAAGGCGCAACGGTGCCAAGCAGGTGAGGGCGAGTATATGTGACAACCGAGGCCAGGCTTGCAAAGTTCATGCTGAAAAGTTTGGATACATATACTCGCCCTCACCTGTTTCTGCGTCTTTGCGCCTTTGCGTCTTTGCGTTAAGCCTTTCAGTGGGCAGTGGAGAATCGCTACCGGGAGGGTCCGCTTGCTGACGCGCGCGGCTCGGATTTGGGCAACACAAGCACCTTTTCTTCTCGTCGCGTTACCGTCTTGTCTGATATCGGAAGAACTGCTGGACAAATGCGGGTATTGCCGTGTCCAGATCCATATTGAATTGCTCAATGCGAAGGTCCAGTACAGTCACAAAATCCTGACCACGATACGGCCGGCCATTGCGAACCTGGCTTCCGAGACTGCGCCACTTTTCGTCAGTAAGCTCGATTCGTGTAGTCACGCGGCGCTGCATCCGGTAGATTAAGCCATCTTCGGATCCGATCCAGATCTTCCAGCTTAAGTTGCGCACGAATTCACGGACTCCCTCACCGGACCACCCTTCCATTCCTTTCATTATTTCCAGCCCGGTGAGTGGAAAATCCGTCCACGAGCCGTCGGCTGCGCGCGCATCCCATCCTAGGAGGCTGCTCTTTTCCGTCAACGTCTTCATGTCTCCGCCGTATTCGGCGACCTGGCAGAGGCGGCCGTCCAGTTTATCCGGAGCGCCCAACTTCATATCCATCGCCAAAGCGCGGGCTTCGCGCCCGAAATTCTGGAGAAATATCTGTTGCGGATGGGGATGCGATTTTGCCAACTCCCTGTCGAGCCGAAACGGCAGGCAGCGGTCTCCCAATGTGGGGAATGTCATTCCGATCGTTTCCCCTTTCAGGTAGTAACGCGCGTGCATCTCGTTGTAAACCAGATTGGCTCTCATCTCACTGATGCCTGCCTTGCGAAAAATCCCATCAGCCGTGAATGCGCGATTCAATGGATCAGTCTGGCTGTCAAACTCGAAGCGATAGCCGGCCTGCTGCAGCGATTTCTCCCATGCTTTTTCCATCAGATCCGAGGCCTTCTGCGCCGCCGGAGCACGGCCGCCAGCGGATCCCTTCGCGGCCTGGGCATCGGTTGCGTCCGGGCTGAGAAGCCGTTTCAACTGCGGCGGAAAGCCGAGTTCTAGTGCTTGGTTGTAATCCCGATAATCGATTGACAGCGTATCGGCGAATTCATAATTTGATTTACTCCCAGCTTGATTGCCGGCATCCGTGCGGGAAATGGAGTGGCTCATCTCGATTTTCAAGCGTTCAATAAGGAACGACTGTTTGGCAATCCTGAATTCAATTTCGAGATGCGGTCCCGCGTGCGAAGAAGCAGCCCGCGCAGTTTCTCCTCCCAACGCCTTTTGCAGCGCGGCCGAAAATTCTCGGGTCGCTTCTCCTTCGACACGAAGCCGGATTACCCATGCGGCAATCCCTGCCGCTGGCGGTGCGGCTGCTTCAAGAGTGCCACTTGTGGCAAGCGCCGCCTCCATCCAGGCACCAGGGAGAACCAGAATATGGGTCGCAGAAAGTGGGAGGATTTGCGCCAACCCTTCATTTGGCTCTTTTTTCTCCTTCCAGCGATCGGTATGGGGCTCCCGCCTTAGGACGCGCTTGCCGAGCACGTACACTTCGTTTTCGGTAGTGCCAAACTGATCGGCGCATTGATAGTGGATTTCTCCAGTAGCGCGGTAGGTCCCACTAAACCTTCCTTCAGCGGTAACGTTCATGAATGGATTGTAATTGCGCTCGGTTCCCTCAAAGTGCATTCCCTTCTGCGCGCGAAACTGCTTTAGCGCCCGGATGAGAATGTCTTGGGGCGATGCATTGGGGGTCTGAAGCGCCGCCGCAGAATGCGCGCAGAATCCGAGAAAGGCAATCGCGCTCAAGAGCGGCTGCCGAAGCTGCTGGTTCATAGATGTTGTTCCTGATACCGGGCCCGCGTCGATGTTAGCAGCACAGGTTTTGCGCCGCCAGTGCGCCTTCTCACTATCAGTCTGGAATTGGCTGGAAATCCGCGTTGACCCGTGTTCACCCGTGGCAAAAAAACGGATTTTCACTGAACCGAAGAAGATCCTGCGTGCAGCAACCAAAACGTCATTGGTCATCCGTCATCGGATGAGAAATCTTGCTAAAAAACAAGATTCCGCGGCTTAGCTCACCCGGACCAAGAGTTGGCGGGCTACTGTCTGATCCCTGAAGGAAGGCTGGAACTCTGCTCGCCGTTGAAAGTCTTCAGCGAGAGCACCGCCACATCCGTGTCGCTCTTTATGACCAGCGTTCCCGCGAAAATGCTGAAGCTGGTGCCGAAGAATTCATTAAAAAAACGTGCTGTCTGATTCTTGGGCCCAAGCGTTAAACTCTTTTGCGCCCTTTGGCCGTTTGGATCTTTCAGCGTGAGCAGCAGATTGGCCGTAGCGCCCGTGGGATTGGCAATAGCGAAAGCGGTGTCCCCTCCCCCGGCGGTCTTATTTACAACCATGACGTGCTCCATGCTCAATCGCGCGGCCGCGGGTATGCCGACCTCGCGTCTCAAGTTACCAGTGATGAAACGCGGATCGTTATCCGAAATTTTTCCAGGCGCAGCGTTTGCATAGGTCCCAAAAACAATTGAGTATTCCAGATGCGCGTTCCCATAGCCGAATCCCCATCCCACTTGCGGCGCGCTGACGCCAAACGGATTGATTTCCAAGAGCAGGCTGGATTTAGCCGGGACGCTGAAGGTCTGCTTGCTGGCGGTGACTGATCCGATCTGGACGTTCATCGGGTTGCCATCCTGTTTGAAGAACTGCAAACCTCCCTGTACGGCGTTACCGTTGGGATTGTTTACGACAATCTGTGTTGTCAATGTTCCCAGCACGCCAAGATCGCCGAACGCAACGTCAGGCAGGACTTGAGCCTCACGCAACAATAGAAAGTTCCTTTGGATGGTTCGCCCGCCGCCGGTAATTTGCACCTGAATATCGCCTGCAAAATTGTCAAATCCTGACTGAATCTCGTATGTGCTTGGATTGAGAGTGAAGATGTAAGCTCCCGCCTTTAGACCACTTCCGAGAGCCGGATTATTCAAGGTCACCTGGTTGGCCGATGAGTTGTACTGCAGCGTCGGCTCACCGGGATCGCAGCGATAGTTTGCACTGAAGTCGACGCACAGGGTATTGGAGTTGCCTGCGACAATGGGAAATGTAAAACTTGGAACCACCGCATTTCGAAAGAGGTCATCCGGTGAAAATATCGATTTCCCGAAAAGTTTCGACTTTTCGACGATGGCGGACGGATAGTACAGATCTGCTTCACCATATCCCCATCCGGCCGTGAAATTACTTCTCCCTCTCAGATTGCCGCCAAAGGTGATACGGGAGGCCGAGGGCCAGTCGATGGGAAAATCCAGCAGGAAACAAAAGACAAGTCCTTTTATCCCCAGAAACCATGCATATGCAGCATCGTCCAAGGAACCACCGAGATCGGTCAAGCACCCTGTGTTCACAAGAGGCAACACGGCAATCAAAACCACAATGACAAGCGTCTTAAGAAGTTTCATATGGATTCTCCCCGCGATGACAATCGCCTTAATTTTGATGTTGGTTCTCGGTCTTTTCGATTTTCTAGGAGATGACGGTTCCACACCAAGACGGATGCGTTTTCAGAAGCCATTACCGGAAGGCTACCATGAACATTGAATGAGGCGAAGTGCAAACCTGTTAATTTAGGAAAGCACTGTACCGCTGTTTGAACACATGCGAGTAGTAAAACTCATGCTTCCAAGTTAGTTGTTAAA